>JAKDNL010000314.1 GCA_030451825.1 Pseudonocardia sp.
CGAGGCCAGGTTCAGAGCTGTGCTCTCCCCACCCCGCCGGCTTCGCCGGCTGCCGGCCCCGGGGTCCAACCGCAGCGTATCCCCGGCGAAGTAGCCGTCCAGGCCGATCCACGTCCCATCCGGGCCGGGGCGGAACCGCGACGAACGCCCCGGCCGGCCCAGCCCGCCCAGATGCAGCAGCCCGCCCGGCACCGCACGCAGCACGTACGGGGACGGGCCCCAGAACCACGGTCCGAGCAGTTCCGGGGGGACCGGCGAGGGCTCCGGGCGCCACGGCTCGACGATCCGGGGCTCGGCCGTGCGCAGGTCGGCCAGCATCGCCGCCGGCAGGCCGCCGTCCAGGCCGGAGGTGGTGTTGCCCATGGCCAGTGCACCGGTCTGCTCCTCGCGGTCGACCCACAGTCCGGCCAGGAACCCGGGCATCGACCCGCCGTGCCCGACCAGCGTCACGCCCGGCGCCGGCGCCCGTTCCGGCGAGCTCGCCTCGGAGGTGCGCATGACCTGCACGCCCAGCCCGTAGGCCATCCATCCCGGGTTCGCGGAGTCGATCCCGGCCGGCAGCGTCATCTCCTCGACCGTCGCCGGGGACGACACGTCGCCGGTGTCGCCGAGCAGGAACGCGCCGAGCCGGGCCAGGTCGGTGGCGGTCGCCCAGAGCTGCCCGGCCGGGGCCATCACCCCGGCGTCGTGCTCGGGCTCGGCGAGCACGGTCTCCGACCACGGGTGCACGGCCCACCCCTGCGCCGCGGGACCCTGCGGCCGGGGCGTCGTGCGGGTCATCCCGAGCGGGAGCAGGACCTCGTCGCGGGCGACGTCGGCCCAGGCGCGTCCGCGGGTGCGGGCGACGAGCTCGCCGAGCAGGCCGAACCCGAGGTTGGAGTAGTGGAAGCGGCGGGCCGCGGGCAGCACCCGGTCGGCGTCGGAGAGGCCGAGCTCGGTGAGCGTGCCGCCGGGGGTGCGCTCCCACCAGCCACCGGGGCTCTCCGAGCCGGCACCGCCCAGGTGCGAGAGCAGCTGCCCGACCGTGCGGTCGCCGACCGGGGTGCCGGGCAGGTGCTTGTCCAGCGGGTCGTCCAGGTCGAGGAGACCTTCGTCGCGCAGCCGGAGCACGGTGACCGCGGTGACGGTCTTGCTGATCGACCCGATCCGGTACTGGACGTCGCGGTGCGGTTCGGCGACGTCACCACGGCCCGCCGACCAGGCGAGCCCGCCGTCCCGGATCACGCCCGCGACCAGCGACGGGACCCGGCCGTCGCGCTGGGCACGGGCGACGCGGGCGAGCAGGACACGAGCGGTGGAGGGGAGCACAGACACACCGAGCACGGTAGTGCCGCGCACCCGACCGGTGGACGCGCACTCCGGGCGCGGTCACGTCTCGTCGGCTCCGGTGAGGCGGTGCAGCAGCGGGGCGGTGCGGAACCCGACCAGCGACCGCATGACCAGCGATGTGCTGGTCCGCTCGACGCCCTCGGTGGCCAGCAGCTGCCCGGCGATCCGGTAGAGGTCGTCGGCGTCGCGGGCGACGAGGTGCACCAGAAGGTCCATCTCCCCGGACATGCCGTGCACCTCGAGCACCTCGGGCACCCGGTCGAGCGCCTCGGCGACGGAGGCCAGCTCGCGCTGGACCACCCGCACGGTCGCGAACGCGGTGAGCGGGTAGCCGAGCGCGGCCGGCTCGACCCGCCGCTCGAACGTACCCAGCGCACCGCGCTGCTCCAGCCGCGCCAACCGGGCCTGCACCGTGTTGCGGGAGAGGCCGATCTCCTCGGCCAGCGCGAGAACGGTGGCCCGCGGGCTGTCGGCGAGCGCGAGCAGCAGCCGCGCGTCGTGCCCGTCGAGATCGGTGTGCACTCTGCCCGCTCCTCGGGTCGTCGGAGTGGCTGCGCCGGGCACTCTGCACGGTCGGATCCGCTCCGCTTGTGCACAGATCATCGTGATGGTGGGCTGCTCATGCAACCTGCCCCTGACGAAGCTGGAGTGTCGGATGAGCACCGTCGCCGCCGAGACCGCCGGGACGCCCTCGGAGCGCTCCGCCGACGAGCCGGACGTGCTGCGCGAGGTCGAGCGCCGCGTGCTGTGGCTCTCCACGGCGATCATCGACCACGCGAACCGGCACCGGTCCGACCCCAGCGGGCTCAAGATCGGCGGGCACCAGGCGTCGAGCGCGTCGCTGGCGACGATCATGACGGCGCTCTGGTTCGCGCACCTGCGCTCCGGCGACCGGGTCTCGGTCAAGCCGCACGCCTCGCCGGTGCTGCACGCGATCAACTACCTGCTCGGCGAGCTGGACCAGCGCTACCTGACGACGTTGCGCGAGTTCGGCGGGCTGCAGAGCTACCCGTCGCGCTCCAAGGACCCGGACCCGGTCGACTACTCCACCGGCTCGGTCGGCATCGGGGCCACCGCGCCGATCTGGGGCGCGCTGGCCCGGCGTTACGTCTCGTCGCGGTTCGGCGGGGACGATGCCGGCTCCGCCGGCACTCCGCGGGGTGGACGTCAGTACTCCCTGGTCGGCGACGCGGAGCTGGACGAGGGCGCGGTCTGGGAGGCGATCCTGGACCCGATGGTCGCCGAGCTCGGCGAGGTCGTCTGGATCGTCGACCTGAACCGCCAGTCGCTGGACCGGGTCGTGCCGAACATCGGCGCCCCGCGGATCGAGGGCATGTTCGGCGCCGCCGGCTGGCAGGTGCTGACCGTCAAGTACGGGCACCTGCTGCACGAGCTGTTCGCCCGCCCCGGCGGGGACGCGCTGCGCGCGCGGATCGACCAGATGGCGAACCCGGAGTACCAGCGGCTGCTGCGCTGCGACGCCGCCGAGGTCCGCGACCGGCTGCCCGCCGGTGCCCCGGACGACCAGCGGGCCGCGCTGGCCGCGCTGGTCGCCGAGCTGGACGACGAGACGTTGCTCGCCGCCGTGCGCAACCTGGGCGGGCACGACATCGCCGCACTCGGCGATGTGATGGCCGAGATCGACGACTCGCGGCCGACGGTGATCCTGGCCTACACGGTCAAGGGCTACGGCCTGGCCACCGCCGGGCATCCGCAGAACCACGGCTCGGTGCTCACCGAGTCCCAGATGCAGCAGCTGTCCCGCGACGTCGGGGTGCCGCTCGAGAACCCGTGGCAGCGGTTCGCGCCGGACTCCGACGCGGGCCGGCTCTGTTCGGCGACGGCGGCGCGGCTGCAGCGGCGCGACACCGGGTCGGCGACGGTCGCACCGCTGCCGACCGACATCGGACGCACCCCGAGCGGGCGAGCCACCACCCAGGCCGCGCTCGGGCGGGCGCTGCTCGACCTCACCAGGGAGGCCCCGGAGGCGTCGTCGCGGGTGGTCACGCTGTGCCCGGACGTGTCGTCGTCGACGAACCTCGGCGGCTGGGTGAACAAGGTCGGCGTCTGGTCGACGGCCGAACGCAAGGACTGGTTCGACGACGACCCCGAGACGATCCTGCACTGGCGCGAGCGGCCGACCGGCCAGCACCTGGAGCTGGGCATCGCCGAGGGGAACCTGGTCGGGGCGCTCGGCGAGCTCGGCGCGACGTGGAGCAGGTGGGGCCAGCCGCTGCTGCCGATCGGGGTGCTCTACGACCCGTTCGTCGAGCGTGCCCTGGAGCCGTGGTCGTTCGGGATCTACGCCGGCGGGCAGTCGATCCTGGTCGGCACGCCGTCCGGGGTGTCGCTGGCGGCCGAGGGCGGCGCGCACCAGTCGATCACCACCCCGTCGGTGGGGCTGGAGCAGCCGGGCTGTGTGACCTACGAGCCGGCGTTCGCGATCGACGTCGAGTGGACGGTGCTCGCCTCGCTGGCGCGGCTGGGGCGCCCGGACGGCACGTCGGCCTACCTGCGGCTGTCCACCCGGCCGGTGGAGCAGGCCCTGGCCGCGATCCCGTCCGATCCGGCCGCGCGGGAGCGTCGACGCAGGCAGGTCGTCGCGGGGGCGTACCCGATCCGCCGCGCGGCGGGCCGGGGAGATGACCACCGCCCGGACGTGACGATCGCGGCCATGGGCCCGATGGTCACCGAGGCGCTGACCGCCGCGGACCGCCTGGCCGAGCAGGGCACGGCCGCCGACGTCGTCGTCGTGACCAGCCCCGGGCTGGTGTTCGACGCGGTGCAGGCCCGCGCCGGACGCCCCGCGTCGGCGGGCGAGTATGCGGCTCCCTGGGTGCTCGACGCCGCGTTCCCGCAGCGTCGGGCGGCCCCGCTGGTCACGCTGCTCGACGGGCACCCGCACACGCTGGCGTTCCTGGCCGGGATCAACCAGGTCCGGGCCACGCACCTGGGCGTGACCCGGTTCGGGCAGTCCGGCGACCTGGCCTCGGTCTACCGCCACCACGGCATCGACGCCGACGCGGTGGTCTCCGCGGCGCTCGACCTGCGGTAGGGCCCGGGCGGGCCGCAGGTCAGCGGGTGGCGTCGGGGGGAGAGTCCGGTCCGTCCGCGGGCGGGAAGCCCTGTGCCGGCGGCTCGTGCGGCGGGTTGCCGGTATCCGGCTTCCCCTGCGCGGAGTCGGAGAGGAACTTCTCGAACTCCGCGGCCAGCTCGTCGCCGCTGGGCAGCTCGCCGTCCTGGCCCAGCCCGCCGTCCTCGCGGGCGGCGATCACCTGGTCGTACTGCTCCTCGAGCGCCTTGACGATCTGCCCGACCTCCTCGGACTCGCCGACCTGCTCGGCGATCTCCGTCTCGGCCTGCTCCGCGGCCCGGGTCAGCTCCGCGGTGGGCAGGTAGAGCCCGGCCGCGAGACCGGCGTGGTCGAGCAGGATCCGTGCGGCCTGCGGGTAGGCCGAGCGTGCCAGGTAGTGCGGGACGTGCACGGCGAAGCCCATCGCGTCCTGACCGGCCTGGCCGAGCCGGTACTCCAGCAGTGCCGACGCGCTGCCCGGCACCTCGGCGGTGGTGAACCACGGCGTGTGGTCGGCGACGAGCTCGCTGCGGGTGGCGTGCGCGGTCACGCCGATCGGACGGGTGTGCGGGGCCGCCATCGGGATGCCGCCGAGAGTGATCACCAGCCGGATCCCGAACTCCTCGACGAGCAGCCCGATCGCGGCCACGAACCGTTCCCACTGGGTGTCCGGTTCCGGGCCGGAGAGCAGCAGGTAGCCGGAGTCGCCGGTATCGGTGAGCGCGACGACGTCGAGCGCGGGCGGGGTGTAGCTCGCCCAGTGGTCGGACTCGAAGCGCAGCGGCGGGCGCCGCGAGCGGTAGTCCACGAGCTGGTCGATGTCGAAGCGGGCGACCGGGACGGCCTCGCGGCCCTCCTTGAGCGCCTCCACGGCGAGAGCGCCCGCGTTGCCCGCGTCGACGAACCCGTCGAGCACCACCACCAGGACCGGTTCGGACAGGTGCGGGGCCTTCGGGTCCACCTCGTAGAGCTGAGCGGGGTCGAGCACCACGTACCTCCGTGCGTAGGGACGCGGGAGAGCTGCTCCCGCTCGCCGTGATTGTGGTCGCCTCGCGCGGCACGGCGTGACCCGACCCTATGGCCTCACCGGAGTCTTCGACGGACGTCACACGTGAGGCGCCCCGCAGATCCGTCTGCGGAGCGCGCCGGCCGGGCGATGATGGGGCCCCTATGCCGCCGTCACGTCGCGCTTACCTGGTCTGGTCCGCCGGTCTTCTCGCCTATCTCGTCGGTGTCATGCAACGCAGCTCGTTCGGGGTGGCGGGCCTCGACGCCGCGGACCGCTTCGGGGCCGCCCCCGCCATGCTGTCCGGATTCATCGTGTTGCAGCTGCTGGTCTACGCGGGGCTGCAGGTCCCGGTCGGGCTGCTGCTCGACCGTTTCGGCGCGCGCCGGCTGGTGCTCCTCGGCGCGCTGACGATGGCGCTCGCGCAGCTGATGCTGGCGCTGGCCACGTCGCTGCCGCTGGCGATCGCGGCCCGGGTGCTGGTCGGGGTCGGCGACGCGCTGACGTTCATCAGCGTGCTCTCCGTCGTCACGGCCTGGTTCCCGGCCCGCCGGGTGCCGCTGATGACGCAGCTGACCGCGTTGCTCGGCCAGCTCGGGCAGGTGCTCTCGGCGATCCCGCTGGCCACCGTGCTGCACGGCGCCGGGTGGACGGCGGCGTTCCTGTCCGCCGCCGCGCTCGGCGTCGTCGCCGCGGTGGCGGTCACCGCCGTGTTCGCCGATCGCCCGCCGGGCGCGCCGGCACCGGGCCCGGCGGCCGGGCCACGCGAGGTGATCGACGGCCTGCGCGCGTCCTGGCGTGAGCCGGGCACGCGCCTGGGCCTCTGGACCCACGCCGGTACCCAGTTCTCCGGGATGGTGTTCTCGCTGCTCTGGGGCGTGCCGTACCTGGTGGCCGGGCAGGGGATGTCGGCGACGACGGCGAGCGTGCTGCTGACCGTGCTGGTCGGGGTGGGCGCGTTGGCCGGGCCGGTGTTCGGCGAGTTCACCGCGCGGCACCCGCTGCGCCGGTCCTGGCTGGTGCTCGGCGTGATCGCGGTGACGGCCGCGGCCTGGACGGCGGTGCTGGTGCTCCCACCGCCGGCCCCGCTGTGGCTGCTGGTGCTGCTCGTGATCGTCCTGGCCTGCAACGGGCCGTGCTCGGCGGTCGGGTTCGACTACGCCCGCACGTTCAACCCCGGGCACCGGCGCGGGACCGCGGTCGGGATCGTCAACGTCGGCGGGTTCACGGCGTCGCTGCTGGTCACGCTCGGGGTGGGGGCGGTGCTGGGGGTCCTCGGCGGGTACACGCCGGAGGCGTTCCGGGTGGCGTGGACGGTGCAGTTCCCGATCTGGGCGCTGGCCACGGTCGGCGTGCTCGTGGCCCGGGTGCGGACGCGGCGCGCGTTGGCCGCGGAGGGCGTGGTCGTGCCGGCGCTGCGCGACGTGCTGGCACGAGAGAGGCGCCAGCGGGACGAGAGCCGGCTCAGCCGCCGTTGGTGATCCCCCGATAGATACTCCATATTGAGAACGGATACCGTTACCGTTGTCGTAATCGGACGATGACGGAGGGCAAGCGGTGCGGATCGCGTTCGTGGGCAAGGGCGGCAGCGGGAAGACGACGACGGCGGCGATGTTCGCCCGGCACGTCGCCGATACCGGGGCGCCCGTGCTCGGTATCGACGCCGATATCAACCAGCACCTGGGCGTGGCCCTGGGCGCCGACCCGGGCGCCGCCCCGCCGCCGTCGCTGGCCGGGGACGTGGCCTGGCTCAAGGAGCACGTGCGCGGCGACAATCCGCGGATCGGCTCCGCGGCCGAGATGATCAAGACGACGCCGCCCGGGCCGGGCTCGCGGATGCTGGGTCTCTCGGGCGACGACGCGGTGCTGGCGCGCCTGTCCCGGGTCGAGGGCGACGTGCGCTACCTGGTGACCGGCGAGGTCACCGAGTCCGACATCGGGGTGGCCTGCTACCACTCCAAGACCGGTGCCGTGGAGCTCTACCTCAACCACCTGCTCGACGGGCCCGGCGAGTACGTCGTGGTGGACATGACCGCGGGCGCGGACGCGTTCGCCTCCGGGCTGTTCACCCGCTTCGACCTGACGGTGCTGGTCTGCGAGCCGACCCGGCGCGGCGTCGGGGTCTATCAGCAGTACGCCGAACACGCGGCCGCGCACGACGTCGCGCTGCGGGTGCTCGGCAACAAGATCGCCCCCGGGGCCGAGGGCGACGAGGACGTCGAGTACCTGCGCTCCGAGGTCGGCGACGCGCTGATCGGCCGGCTCGGGCAGTCGGCCTGGGTGCGGGCGGCCGAGCGCGGACGGGCCCGGCCGGTGTCCGAGCTGGAGCCGGACAACGCCGCGACCTGCGACGTGCTGCTCGCCGACCTCGACGCCCGCACCCGCGACTGGGCGGCCTATCACCGCGACACGGTCGCGTTCCACCTGCGCAACGCGCACTCCTGGGCCAACCGGGCCACCGGCGTCGACCTCGGCGAGCAGGTTGACCCCGGCTTCGTCCCGGGACTCCTCGCGAGCTCCGCCTGAGCCCGCGTCACTCGGTTCTGATTCTCGCTCCGCAAGCTCCGCTCGGTTCTGATTCTCGCTCCGCA
>JAKDNL010000315.1 GCA_030451825.1 Pseudonocardia sp.
CACAGCCGACATATCACCAAGCGCAATCACCCGGTTACGCAACAGTCTCTTAGAGTGCCGGTCGCTCTTACTGAACGGGCGGCGGCGCGTGCGCCCGCACCGGCGGCGGCTGGTGCGGGTAGCGCTCCAGCGCGACGGCGCAGAGCTGGCCGCTGCACCCCTGCGAGAGCCTCGACGTGCCGGCGTCGCGGGTCAGGACGTTCGGGTTGCCGTGCCGGCAGGTGCCGTCGGGTTCCGGGTCCCACCAGGCCCCGGTCGGCAGCTGCACGACGCCGGCGCGGACCTCGTCGGTGACCCGGGCCTGGGCCAGGGCTGCGCCGCGGTCGTTGGACAGCCGGACGACGTCGCCGTCGGCGATCTCCCGGGCCGAGGCGTCGTCCGGGTGCACGCGCACGATCTCCTGGCCACCGGCGCCCTTGGCCCCGGCGCTGTGGGCGCCGAAGTCGAGCTGGGAGTGCAACCGGGTGGCGGGCTGGTTCGCCACCATCCAGAGCGGGTGCCGGGAGTCCGGTCGCTCGGTCGGCGCCAGCCAGGCGGGGTGGCCCGGGCAGTCGTCGTAGCCGAACGCCGCGATCGTGGGCGAGCCGACCTCGACCTTCCCGGAACGGGTGGCCAGCGGGTGCCCGGACGGGTCGGCGCGGAACCTCGCCAGCGCTCCCCCGTCGTCCGGACCGGACGGGAGCTCCAGCTCGCCGGCCGCCCAGAACTCGTCGAAGTCCGGGGCGGGGTCTCCGCGGTCGGCCAGTGCCTTCTGGGTGCGCAGGTACAGGTGCTCGAGCCACTCGCGCGACGTCCGCCCCTGCGTGAACTCGGCCCCGGACCCGAGCCGCCCGGCCAGCGCGGACAGGGTGTCGTAGTCGTCGCGGGCCCGGCCGCGCGGCGGGCTGAGCGGCTTCATCGCGACCAGCAGCGGGTCCGAGCCGGACGCGCCGATGTCCTCGCGCTCCAGCGTCGTCGTCGAGGGCAGAACGATGTCGGCGTGCCGGGCGGTCGCGGTCCAGACCGGGTCGTGCACGACGAACGTGTCCAGCCGGGCCACCGCGCGCCGCAGCCGGTTCAGGTCCTGGTGATGGTGGAACGGGTTGCCGCCCATCCAGTACGCGAGCCGCACGTGCGGGTAGGTGCGGTGCTCGCCGTTGTACTCGTAGGACTCGCCGGGGTGCAGCAGCATGTCCGCGATCCGGGCGACCGGGATGAACTCGGCGACCGGGTTCGGGGTGCGGGTCATCGTCGGCACCGGGACGGCGTTGCGGGGGCGGCCGTAGTGGGCGAGCGAGCCGAGCCCGTAGTTGAAGCCGCCGCCGGGCAGGCCGATCTGGCCGAGCACCGCGGCCAGCGCCGCACCCGCCCACACCGGCTGCTCGCCGTGCTCGGCCCGCTGCAGCGACTGCGCGACGGTGACCAGGGTGCGCCCGGTGGTGATCCGCCCGGCCAGCTCGCGGATCGTGGACGCGTCGATGCCGGTGATCCCGGCCGCCCAGTCGGCGTCCTTGACCGGCCCCGTGAACAGGTACCGCTCCAGGTCCGGCCAGCCGACGCAGTGGCTGGCCAGGAACTCCCGGTCATGGGCTCGCGCCGCGACGACGGTGTGCATCAGGGCCAGCATCAGCGCGGTGTCGGTCCCGGGCTCGATCGGCAGCCACTGCGCGTCGACCTCGTCGGGCAGGTCCGGGCGCAGCGGGCTGACGAGCACGAACCGCGCGCCGCGGACCTTCGCGGCACGCATCGCCCCGCGCTCGACGTGCCGGCTGACCCCGCCTGAGCCGACCGTGGAGTTCTTCAGCGCCATCCCGCCGAACGCGAGCACCGTGTCGGTGTGCGCGGCGACCGAGTCCCAGCTCACGGCGTAGCGGGTCACGGCGTCGAATCCACCGAGGACGTGCGGGATCAGCACCTCGGCGGCGCCGCCGGAGTAGCTGTTGACCGAGCGGGTGTAGCCACCGGTGACTGCCAGGAACCGGTGCAGCTGCCCCTGGGCGTGGTGGAACCGCCCGGCGCTGGCCCAGCCGTAGGACCCGCCGTAGACGGCCGCGTCGCCGTGCTCGGTGCGAACCCGGGTCAGCTCCGCGGCGAGGCGGTCCAGCAGCTCGTCCCAGCCCACCTCGAGGTACTCGTCGTGCCCTCGACGCTCGTCCGGGCCGGGGCCGTCGATCCACCAACCGCGACGCACCGACGGCCCAGCCACCCGAGCCGGGTGGGTGAGCGCGGCCGGGATGTTGTCCAGCACCGGCGACGGGTCCGGGTCCCCGGCGTGCGGACGGACCTGCAGGTCACCGCCGGACCAGCGGGCGCGGAACACGCCCCAGTGCGAGCTGTGGGTCAGGTCGGTCATGGACTCCCCCGGATCGGCGCGGCAGGTCCGGCCCACGGTAGTTCAACCGGGGCTGCCGGACCCGGGCGGCGGATCTAGGGTGATCCGATGACGACACCGGCAGAGCTGCTGGCCGACGCGTTCGGCCGGATCCGCGACGACGTCGCGCACGCGATCGACGGGCTGGACGCCGACACCCTGGCCCGCCGGCCGGACGGCGCCGACGGCCCGGGCAACTCCATCGCCTGGCTGGTCTGGCACCTGACCCGGGTGCAGGACGACCACGTCGCCGAGGCGTTCGGGACCGAGCAGGTGTGGCCCAAGGGATGGTCCGCGCGCTTCGGCCTCCCGTTCGACGACGCCGCGACCGGCTACGGCCAGACCTCCACAGAGGTCGGCGCCGTGCGTGCCGAGGCCACGTTGTTGATCCAGTACCACGAGGCGGTCAGCGCGCAGACCCGGGCGCAGCTCGACGGGCTCACCCCGGAGGACCTGAACCGCCCGATGGACGACACCTGGGGCCCGAACGTCTCGCTCGGCGAACGCCTGATCAGCGTGATCGGCGACGACATGCAGCACATCGGCCAGGCCGCCTACCTGCGTGGCCTGTTCGGGGCCTGAGCGGCCACGCACTCGGGCAGCCCAGTGGTGGCCTTCCGGGGACGACGGGGGAGCGGCCAGCGCACGCTCCCCCCGTCGCGGCATCAGGGCCGGGCCTCGAGCACGATGTTGAACGGCGTCTCGGCGGCCCGCCGGAACCGGGTGAAGCCGGCCTCGGTGACCACCTCGCGGATCCCGGGCTCGCCGGCCTGGGCACCCAGCGCCCGACCGCCATCCTGCGACTTGGCGTTCGGCACGCACAGGTAGCTGGAGAACGAGTAGTAGACGCGCCCGACCGGGTTGAGGTTGTCGGCCACGGTGTCACCGGCGAATGGCTCGACGATCAGCCAGCTGCCGTCGTCGTCGAGTGCCTGCCGGACGTGCCGGGCAGCGCCGACCGGGTCGCCCATGTCGTGCAGGCTGTCGAACGTGGCGACGAGGTCGTATCCGGTGCCGGAGAAGTCCTGCGCGGAGGCGACCTCGAACGTCGCCCGGTCGGACACCCCGGCCTCGGCTGCCCGCTTGCGGGCCTGGTCGACCGACGCCGTGTGGTAGTCCGAACCGCTCACCCTGGTCCGCGGGTAGGCCCCGGCCAGCAGCACGCTGGAGCCGCCGTGCCCGCAGCCGACGTCGGCCACCCTGCCGCCGGCGGTGAGCTTGGCCTCGACACCGTCCAACGCGGGGATCCAGCTGGGTACGAGGTTGGCCAGGTAGCCGGGCCGGAAGAACATGTCGCAGCCGTCGAACACGTCACCGTGGTGCTCGTGCCAGCCCATCCCGGCGCCGGTGCGGAACGCCTCGGTGATCTGGGATTCGGCGCGCAGCGCGCCGAGTGCGAGGACGAACGCGCCCGGCAGGTAGAGCGGGCCGTCCGGGTCGGTCAGCGCGAAGGCCTGCTCCTCGGTCAGCGAGAACGTGCCCGACTCCGCGTCGAACTGCGAGTACCCGCCCGCGGCCTGCCCGCGAAGCCACTCGGCGATGTAGCGCGGGTCGGTGGACGTGCGCTCTGCGAGTTGTTCCGGGGTGGCCGGCCCCTGGGCCAGCGCCTTGTAGAGCCCGAGCCGGTGCCCGGTGACGACCCCGCCGGCCGCCACGGTGGCGCCGAGGTCGCCGACGAACCTGCCGAGGAACTCCATCAACCTGTCCTGATCCACTGCCATGACCTCTCCCAGTGCCGGGTGTGGCGATACTGACCCGGCACAGCGTCCGCGGCGTCCGTCGGGCCACCGTCAACGCTGCGTCAGCACGGCCGTTGGTTGCAGGTCATGGGTTGGATTTGGTCCCTGTCGGATTTGGTCCCTGTCGGATTTGGTCCCTGTCGGATTTGGTCCCTGTCGGATTTAGTCATTGCGGAGGAGTCGCCTGCGTGCCGGTCGGCACTACCGTCGCCGGATGCTGCGGGTGCGGCTGCTCGGGCGGATCGAGGTGGAGCGGGACGGAGCGACGGTCCCGCTGCCGGTCGCGGTCCGGCGGCTGTTCGCGTTCCTCGCGCTGCACCCCGGCCCGCACGAGCGGGACCGGCTCTCGGCCCGGTTCTGGCCGGACGCCGCCCCGCCGGCTGCCCGGGCCAACCTGCGCACCGCCGTCTGGGCGATGCGCAAGGCCGTCGGGGAGGACGCCGTGGCGGCCACCAGGACGTGGGTCGGGCTGCTCCCCGAGGCGCTCCGGGTCGACGTCGTCGAGGTGGCCACGCTCGCAGAGCGAGGCGACGTCTCCGGTGCGGTCGCGTTGTGTCACGGTGAGCTGCTCCCCGAGCTGACCGACGGCTGGGCGGCTGCGGCACGCGACGAGCACCGCAGGCGGTATCTCACCCTGCTCGACCGGCTCGCCGACGGCGCCGACGCGGCGGGCGACGTCGCCGAGGCGGCCCGGGTGACCCGGCTTCGGTGCGCGCTGACCCCGCTCGACGAGCCGGCTCACTGCGCGCTGTTGCGGCGGCTCGCGGCGGCGGGCGACCGGGCGGGTGCCCTGCTCGCGGGCCGGGAGCTGGCCCAGCGGCTGCGTGCCGAGCTGGGCGTGGCACCGGACCCGGCCACCCGCGCGGTACTGGCCCGGCTGCGCCGCCCCGACGGCCCGGCCGGCGGATCGCAGCCCGGTCGGCGGACGCTCTACGGCCGGTCCGACGAGCTGCGCACGCTGGTGAGCGCGTGGACCGACGCCCGGGACGGACGGGGCCGGGTCATGGTCGTGACCGGTGAGGCCGGCATCGGCAAGACCAGGCTGATCACCGAGCTCGCCGACCGGGCGGACAACGCCGGCGCCCGGGTCGCGGTGGGCGCCGGCGTCGACGTCGGCGGTGAGGCACCGCTGGCCGTGTGGCAGGAGCTGGCCCGTGAGCTGGTGCGGATCGTGCCCACTCCGCCCGAGGGCTCCGGCTGGCCGGCCGAGCTGGGCCGGCTGGCGCCCGACCTCGCCACCGCCCTGGGGCGGGCCGGGCCCCCGGCCCCGGTGGCGGCCCCCGAGCTGGAACGGCTGCGGATCTTCGACGCGGTGCTGCGGCTGGTCGAGTGGGCCGCGGCCGGACGGCCGGTGCTTCTCGTCGCCGAGGACGTACACCGGGCGGACCGGGCCAGCATGGCGCTGTGCACCCACATCGGGCGGCGGCTGCGCGGGATCCCGGTGCTGTTCCTGCTGACCCGCCGGGATCGCCCGGTGCGCCCGGAGGCCGACGCGCTGCTCGCCGACCTGGCCGGGCGCGGCGTCGAGGTGGGCGAGATCGAGCTCGGACCGCTGACCGACGCCGCGCTCGGTGCGGTGGCGCGCAGCATCACCGCGCTCGACGACGAGGACATCCGGCACGTCGTCGCGCTGGCCGACGGCAGCCCGCTGCTGGCCGTGGAGAGTGCCCGCGCGCTCGCCGCCGGGAGCCACGCACCGCCTCCGACGCTTCGTGCGGCGGTGCGAGGCGCGCTCGGGGAGCTGCCACCGGCCGCGCGGGAGCTGGCAGAGGCGCTCGCCGTGGCCGGCCGCGGGCTCGCCTCCACCGAGATCGCGGCGCTCGGCCTGCCCCGCTGCGAACAGGCCGAACGGTCCGTGCTGGATACCGGGCTGGTCCGGCGCCACCGCGGCGGCCTGCGGTTCCGGCACGCCCTGCTCGCCGAGTCGGCACGGGCGGACCTGCGAGACGCCGAGCGGCGCAGCGAGCAGGTCGCGCTCGCGGTCGAGGCCGCGGCCGGTCCGGCGGGCAGCCAGGTCGCCGCCGAGGTCGCCCGGCACCTGCAGCGGGCCGGCCGCGACGACCTCGCCGGCCACCGGTGGCGCCGCGCCGCCGCGCACGCGCGTTCGCTCGGTGCGCTGCCCGAGGCCGTGGAGTTCTGGACCGAGGCGATCCGCTGCACCCCCGACGACGGGGTGCCCCGGCTGGAGCTGGCCGAGGTCTACGCCTGGCTCGACCGCCGCGGCGACTGGGAACGCGAGTGGCACGCCGCGATCGAACGGCTGCCCGCCGTCGAGCAGTCGGTCGCGTGGTGCCGGCGCGGGTTGATCCTGCAGACGGTGGTCTGCTTCCCGACCGCGTCCCGGGCCGCCTACGAGCGGGCCCAGGAACTGCTGCAGCCCGGCGCCACGATCGCGCTGCGGGCCAGGGTGCTGGTCGGACGGGCCTGGGGCGAGGCCAGCGTCGGCCACACCGCGCACAGCACCGCGCTGCTCGAACAGGCAGCCGAGATGCTGCCCGAACCCGACGCCGCCACCAGCGTGCAGATCGACATCACCTGGCTGCTCACGCTGATCGGCCTCGGCCGGTTCGCCGAGTGCGAAGCCGTGGCCGAGCGGTCCCGCCCGGCGGCCGAACGGGCCGAGCGGGCCGAGCTGGGATACATGGTCTGGGTCACCACGGCGAGCGCGCTGGCCTGCACCGGCGACCTGGACGGCGCGTTGCGGATGACCGGGAGCGGGCTCGCGGTGACCCGGGGGATGCCCGTGTTGATGCTGCCGCTGCTGGCCGCCCGCGCGCACGTGCTGTCCCGCATGGGGCGCCACGACGAGGCACTCGCCACCGTCGCCGAGCAGCGCTCCATGGCCGAGCGGCTCGACTCACCGATCTTCGCCGCGCTCGCCCGGCACGACGCCGGGCTGGTCGCGCTCGCCGCCGGCCGCTGGCCCGACGCCGCGGATCTGCTCGGGGCCGCGCTGGACGCCGGGGCCTCGGTCAGCCGGCCCTCGGCCCGGCTCGCCCGCGCCGAGGCGTTCGCCCGTGCCGGTGACGGGCCCGAGGCGGTCGCCGAGCTGCGCCGCGCGGTGCTGGAACCGGTCAGTGCCGCCGACCAGCCGTGGGCACTGGTGCCACGGATGGCCCGGGTCCAGGGCCTGGCCGCGCTCGCGCGGGGCGAAGCGGACGAGGCCCGCCGACGCCTGCGCGAGGCCCGCGCCGGCTGGCTGCGGAGGCAGCGGCCGGCCGAGTCGGGTGCGGAGTACCTGGCCAACCTGGTCGACCTGGGCCGCCCACCGGTCGTCGGGCTGGTCGAGCCGGTGTGGGAGCTGGACAGGATCACCGCTGAACTGGCCGAGATCGAGCCCGGGGCCGGCACCGGGGACTGTTCGCCGATCGTGGAGGAGGTACCGGGATGCCTGGGTTCACGTTGACCAGCCGAGCCGATGCCCCGGTCGAGGAGGTCTGGAAGCTGCTGTTCGACCCGAGCCGGTTCCCGGAATGGTGGGCCGGCGTGCAGACCGTCCGCAGCGGGAGCCCCGGGGAGTACACCATGTGGCCGGAGGGCTATCCCGACTTCCCGATGCCCCAGCAACTGCGCACCGACCACGCATCGGGACGGGTCACCATCTCCTGCCAGGTCTCCGACATCGACTTCGCCTGGCGTCTGGCCGAAGCCGGCGCCGGCACCGTGATCGAGGTGCGGGTCGACCTCCCCGAGGTCGAGGCGCACCGGCTGGAGGGTCAGCGCGAGCTCATCGGCGAGTCGATGTCGAAGCTCGCCACGCTCGCCGAGTCGGCGAACCCCCGAGCTTGACGTGCCGGTGCCGGTCAGATCGGTGAGTCGGGGTCGGGGGTCCTGGCCAGTCGTGTGCAGGCCAGGTCGCTCCGTGGCCGTGCCCGTGGCCCCGGTATGGCGATCCCGGTC
>JAKDNL010000904.1 GCA_030451825.1 Pseudonocardia sp.
TCTGCCCGGCCCGCTCGGCGTGCTCGTGCTCCGCGCAGCCCGAGCCGCGCAGCAGGTACTCCACCGCCCCGGTGGAGACCGCAGTGATCGTGAGCACGCAATCACCATACCATGATCATTTGAATGCATAGGTGCATGGCGGTTGGGTTTTGAGGGCGGGAGAGGCGATGGAAGCTGTGTGAGTAGTTGAGTTGGCAAGTAGGGGAGATGAGTGGGTGGTGTTGAGAGGGGTGTGTGTGCGGCTGAGATGGACGTGGTGAGGAAGAGCGAGATGGAAGCTGATGGCGACGTGCAGGAGCGGGAGACCGGGCCGGAGGGACCGACCGGAAGAGGGCTGAGCCGTCCGTGGTGAGGCGCAGCAAGCCCGGCGGGCCGCGGCTTGCTTGGAAAGCCCGGCGGCGACCACGCGGGGAGGTGGCGGTCACCGCCCGGCGCCACAGCACCGCACCGAGGGCGCCAGCGGCGGTGTCCAGGCCCGCGGCCGATGGCGCCAGCTCGGCCGTGGAACGGGCGCGGCCGAGCTCGACGGCGCTGCGTGGCACCCGCTACGCGGCGAGCAGCCTTGGTCGGGGCTGCGCCTGCCCACCGCGCGGCGTCCCGGGCCCGGGGACGGAGCGTGGGCCTGGGACGGCTCGGTGAGGCGCTCGCGCCGCTGCCCGGCTACGGAGGTCGAGGCATGCGTGGGCGCACGACGTGCGGCCGCCAGCCCCTCTGGCCGGGCGACTGCTCGCTGGTTCTCCTGAAACTCATCGGAGGATGCATCGGTCGCGCGGTCGATCGACCGCGCGACCGGCCTGCCGTGCCGCAGGGGCCACGCCTTTCGACGCTCCGGCCGCGGACGATGGGCACCGCTCGGTACCGGACCGACGGCCACTCGGCGGGCCGCGGGGAGGTCACCGCGGGTGGTCCGGCGCAGGGGAGCGGCGGCCGCCCATCATCCCTGAGCGGACACAGGGGGGTGTGTTCGTGCTGGTCGCGTCCTACTCTGGTGATCGACTCACGGGGCTGATCCGATCTGGGGGACTCATCATGACCGCTACGAACACTCGTCGACGTCGCGCGCGACGCGACGACCCGGCCGCGGCACGTCTGGCCGAGTTGACCGCGGCGCGAGACCGGCTCGACGCCGATCAGGCCGAGCGCCGGCGCCGCGAGGACGCCGCGCTGGCCGCCTACGCGGCGGCCGCCGGCGAGGTCGAGGACGTTGTCGCCGCGCGCGATCGGTCTCTCGCCGACCTGGACCGGCAGCGCGAGAAGGTCCACACCGGCGCCGACCAGCAGCTCGCCGAGATCCAGGCCCGTCAGAGCGCGGTGCTCGCCGAGCTCACCGAACTGGGCCGGCCCGCCGAAGACCTGGCGGTGCTGGTGGACATCCCGGTCAAGCGAGTTCGGGTGCTGCTGCGCGAGCATCGGGACCGCGTCGTCGCCGACACCGCGCCCGCGGCGGCGCCGGCCACCTCGACCGCCCCGGCGGCGGCGGCGTCGGTGACAACCGACGGTGCGTCACCCGACGCGATGGCTACCGAGCCAGGATCTGGCGCGGCGGGTACCGGCGACTGACCGGGCCGATGCCCGGGTGATCAGGGGTGACCGGGGCCGACACGCGCAGCTGCGCGGTACGCACGCGGCGGCGCGGATCTGCTGGTCGCGGGGCACTGCCCGGTCTACCCGGCGACACTCGGCGGCTGTGTGCCCCGAGGAAAGGCGGAACGCGTGCGCGGCCTTGGCTTCGCCCTCTCGGTCATCGTGTGGTGACCGGATAGGCCGGGTGAGCAACCGGAGTACGTCACTCGCTGCTGGCGC
>JAKDNL010000316.1 GCA_030451825.1 Pseudonocardia sp.
CCGCCGCTCCCGCGGCCGCTCCCGCCCTGGAGGACGACATGAACCCCGAGCAGAACCGCCTGCTGGTCGACCTGCACACGCAGCTCGTCACCGGCCCCGACCCCGGCCGGTGGGGCTGGGACGCCTGGGACGGCGGCTCCACGCGGGCCGACGGGACCCGCGACCGGTTCACGCCCGTCGACTACCTGCGCAAGGCGAACCAGGCCGCGGAGGACAACCGCCGTGCCGTCGCCGACCTGCGCGCCACCGTCGAGACCCTGGCCGCCCTCGTCGCGGGAGCGGCGGCGCCTGCGCCCGTCCAGATCGACTACGCCGCGCTGGCCCGCGAGCTCATCGCAGCCGTGAAGGGAGCCTGACCCATGAGCACGATCGAGCAGGCCGAGAGGCGTCCAGCCATGAAGGCTACCCGCGTCTGTTCTGTCGATCTCTGCACTGGCCCGGTAAAGGCTCGGGCGCTGTGTCAGTCGCACTACCGTCGGTGGCAGCGTGGAGGAACGGTCGAGACCCCGATTCTCGACCGTTCCCACGTCGGAAGCCCCTGCCGAGTGGTCGGCTGCGAACGGCTCAACTTCGGCAATGGGCTCTGTGGCCCGCACTACAAGCGGAACCGCAAGTACGGCGACCCGCTCGGCTCCCGGCCGGCCGGCAATCGTCGCCTGGGCGCAGAGCGGCACACCTGGCAGGGCGATGCGGTCGGCTACTCGGCCGCACACTCGCGCGTGAAGGCGCTTCGCGGCCCCGCCTGGTCGCATCGCTGCGCGTGCGGTTCACACGCTGAAGACTGGGCCTACGACCACCGCGACCCCGCCGCGCGGGAGGACTCCAAGGGCCGTCCCTACAGCCCGAACCCGGATCACTACTTCCCCGCCTGCCGGGGCTGCCACAAGCGATACGACGTCGGGAGGCACCATGCCTGAGACATTCGTTCGGTCATTCCAGCCGGACCTTGAGGTTCGCGTCCAGGGCGGCCAGAGGATCGTGGAGGGCATCGCCGTCCCCTTCGGGCAGGCGCAGCGGATCCACGCCGAGCTGACCGAGCAGTTCGCGCACGGCGCGTTCGCGCATCAGCTCCGCGCGATGCACCGGGTGCCGATGACCCGCGGGCACCTCGTGTTCGGGGGTTCGGTCATCGGTCGGATCCACGAGGCGCGGGAGGACACCCGGGGCCTGTGGGTGTCCATGCGGGTGTCGGCGACGCCGGCGGGGGACGAGACCCTGACCCTCGTGCAGGACGGCGTCCTCGACGAGCTGAGCATCGGGTTCCGTGCCTACCCGAAGCGGGACAAGGTCCTTCCGGACGGCACGGTGGAGCGGCGCCGTGCCGACCTGACAGAGGTGGCGGTGGAGCTCGCGGGCGCGTACGGGCAGAAGGCGAAGATCCTGGCCACCCGGGCAGCCGAGGACGAGCACGACGAGCACGACGACGAGCAGGATGGCCGGGCACGCGCCGAGCGGGCGGCCGCGCTGCTCGCCGGTGTGCCGCTGCTGCCGATCGGCGTGCTGATCCCCTGACCGCAGCGGGTCGGTAGCGCACGGTGGCGGTGATCCGTTACCGTGCGTGCCAGCACCACCGCGGCGACACCCCGCAGCCCACACGGCACCCCCAGCGCCACGGCGCCGGGCACCCCGGATCTCGGGCGAGACGGCACCTCGGACGACGAGTGAGCATCCCCTGCTCCCCGATCCGAGGACTCCCCAGTGCAGAACAAGCACCTGGCCGCGCTCATCGCCCGCTACAACGCGGAGCGCGACGCCGTGACCGAGATCCAGACCCGCGCCGCCGCCGACGGCGAGTCGGGCCGCGACCTGACCGCCGACGAGGCGTCGACCGTCGAGAACCACGTCCGCGCCGCCACCGCGCTGGCCGGCCAGATCGAGGCCGTGCACGCGCAGGAGCTGCGCAACCAGCAGGGCGCCGCTGCCGCCGCAGCGGTGCAGTCCGGCGAGCAGGTCCGCGGGACCGGCGCCGACGAGGGCACGAGCACCGAGACCCGCGGTGAGTCCGTGGCGGGCGACCAGGGTGGCGCGGGTACCAGCTCGACGACCACGCGCCCGCGCGACCCCGGCCACTACACGAAGGCGTCCGGCTCGTTCTTCGGTGACCTCGTCCGCTCACGCGAGGGCGACGAGGACGCGCGCAAGCGCCTCGACGAGCACAACCGCGCCCTGTCCACCACGGTCTCCGGGGCTGGCATCACCCCGCCGAAGTGGCTCACCGACGAGTACGAGTCCCTGGCCCGCCAGGGGCGCATGGTCTCCGCCGCCGTCCGACAGGTCCCCCTCGGTGACGACCCGCGCCCGATGACCCTGCCCCGCCAGACCACCGGCACGGACACCGTCCTAGCCGAGCAGGCCACGGAGAACACGCACCCGTCCGAGGTCAACGCCTTCGCGACCACGGTAGACACGGTCATCCCCAAGCCGATCAGCGGTATCCAGGTCGTTTCGCGTCAGATGCTCGACTCGTCGCAGCCTGCGGTTGACGCCCTGATCTACGGCGACATGCTGGCCGTCTACAACCGCCAGATCGAGGACAAGGTCACGGCGGCGATGGTCGCGGCCGCAGGTACCCCGGTCAACACTCAGCCGTCGCTCGACGCGAACTTCGCGGCCACCGTCGCCGCTGACGCGATCATCGACGCCGCGTTCGCCGTGTGGAACGCGCGCAAGCTGCCCGCCACGATCGTCGCGATGCGCGTCTCCCGGTGGGGGAAGTTCAACAAGTACCGCGACACCGCCGGGCGCAAGCTCTACCCGACCTCGGACGCGGGCCCGCAGAACGTCGACGGGGTCGGCTCCGTCGTCGCGGCTGGCAACGTCGAGGGCCTGCCCGTCATCCCGACCGACGGCCTCGGCCTCGGCGGCGCCACCTATCCGGAGAGCATCCTCGTCGCTCGCGCGTCGGACATCATCCTGTTCGAGGGCAACATGCTGCGCTTCCGGTACGAGGAGGTCGCTGGCCCCGAGTCGGTGAAGCTCGGCGTCTGGGCCTACTCGGCGGTCACCGTGCGGCAGGCCGCCAACTCCGTCCGGCGCGTCACCCTCACGGGGGCGTGATGAGCCGGTTCGTGACGGTCGACTCGTCCACGTACGGCGGCACGGTGTCGCTCAACCTGGACAACGTGCTGATCGTGGCGCCGGTCCAGGTCGGCCCCGGCTGGTTCGGGCAGGTGGCCCCCCTCACCGGGAGCGCCAGCCTGATCGTCGGTCCGGGGCACCCGACCCGAGCCGACTTCGCCGCCTACGCCGTCGACCTGCTCGACGTCATCGACGGCTGAGCGCAGCCGTGACCGCCCCGCAACCGATCGCGTGGCCGCCCACCCTGGGCGACCTCAAGCGCGACCTCAAGATCGACGACGAGCGCGACGACGCACGCCTGTCCGACGTGCTCGCCGCCGCGGTCGCCAAGGTGATCGAGCTGCGCGGCGACACGCTCAACCTCACCGACGACCCGTTCAGTCCGCTCCCCAGCCCTGACGCGGACATCGCGTTGGGGGCCGTCCGGCTGGCCGCGCGGTGGCATGCCCGCCGCCGGTCGCCGGATGGTCTGATCGACGCCGGAGAGTTCGGTACGTCCCGGGTCGCGGCCTACGACTCCGACATCGAGCGGCTCCTCAAGATCGGCCGCTACCGGGGCCCGGTGTTCGCGTGAGCCCGGCCGGGGCCGCGCGGGCCGCGCTCATGGCCGGGCTGGCCCGCGTGCCGGACCTGCGCGTGTACGACGACCTGGCCGCGGTCGTCGACCCGCCCGGCGCCGTCGTGGGCCCGCCCCGGCTCACCCCGGACGGCTACGGCCCCGACCTGGTGAACGCGGTGTTCGTGGTCGGGCTGGTCGCGCCGGCCAGCGACCGCGCCCTCGACGTCCTGTTCGACCTCGTGCAGCCCGTCTGCGACGCGATCTACGAGGTGCCCGGCGCGGTCGTCACCGAGTGCTCCCCCGGTACCTGGCCCGCCGGTGCCGCATCCCTACCGGCATACCTCGTGGAAGTGGAGATGAGTCTCTGATGGCTCCCCTGGTTCGCAAGCTCAAGCAGATCACCCTCGACATCGGGGGCGAGAACTTCGAGATCCAGCTCAAGACGTTCAAGTTGACCGACAATACCGACGAGGGCGAGGTCGCCTACACGTTCGGCCCGGACGGGGAGTACGTCGAGGAAGCCGACGAGTCGTGGGCGTTGGAG
This sequence comes from Pseudonocardia sp., assembly GCA_030451825.1. Taxonomy (GTDB): domain Bacteria; phylum Actinomycetota; class Actinomycetes; order Mycobacteriales; family Pseudonocardiaceae; genus Pseudonocardia. The sequence goes on from JAKDNL010000316.1 coordinate 4,182, forward strand.
CTGGTGTTCCTGTCGGACTGGCGGGTCAACGGCGTGTCCGACTTCCTCGCCTCCCACCACAACGAGACGGTGCCGTTCCAGCTTGACCACCACCCCGACGTGACCGCCGAGCACGTGCGGTGGTCGGGCGACGTCAAGCTCCGCCACCCGTCGGTGGGTGGCGAGGCGAGGGCGACCGAGCTGACCGAGATCACCCTGCCGCTGGTCGCCTTCGATCCGGCCACCGCCTACACCCGCCCCTGATCCCCAGCACCCCACCGGAGGGCCGTCGTGCCGCTCACCAGCAAGGTCCGTCTCGCCGTCACGGCGAGCCAGAACAAGATTCTCGACCTGTCCAACGCGTCCGCGTCCACGGTCAAGGACTACAACCTGGCGCTCGCGTCGGGCGTGTCCGTGGGGCAGGCCGACACTGTGTTCACCGACACCCGCACCCTGGCCGCGTCCGCGTCCGAGGACATCGACCTGGCGGGGTCGCTGCTCGACGCGCTGTCCGGCCCGGCCGCGTTCGTGAAGGTCAAGGCGCTGATCGTGGCTGCCGCGGCCGCGAACACCAACAACGTGGTGGTCGGTGGGGCCACGGCCACCGGGTTCATCGCGTGGGTAGGTGCGGCCACGCACACGGTCACCGTCCGTCCGGGCGCGGTGTTGGCGCTGCTCACCGGCGGTGCGGACGTCGACGGCTACGCGGTCGCGGCAGGCGCCTCCGACCTGCTGAAGATCGCCAACGGTGGCGCCGGCACCTCGGTCACCTACGACCTGATCGTGATCGGGACGTCCGCCTGATGTTCCTCTTCGACGTCTCCCCCGACGGCAAGGACACGTTCCGACTCACGGCCACGTCCCGCGACGTGTCGCATTGGGAGCGCACCGGCAAGGGTCGTTCCCTCGCCGCGATCCAGCGCGATGCCCGCATGTCGCAGCTCGAGGAGATCGCACACCTCGCTTCGGTCCGCCACGGCCACTTCTCCGGGTCGCTCGACCTGTTCCGCGACACCTGCGACATCAAGCCGCTGGACCCGGACGACCCCGACGTCAAGGGCACCGACGAGGGCGACGACGGCGACCCCGACGAGTCGGGGCCTACCCAGCCGGCTCCCTGAACCGGGCGCTGGTCGCGCTCGCCCTGCACTCCGGGATCGAGCCGGACCGGTGGCTGGAGTTGGGGGACCGGGCGGTGCGGACCGGGCTGGCGTTGCTCGCCGACACCGACGAGGACGACGAGCGGGAGGACCGCACCTACCCGGCGGGCATGCCGCCGCTGAGCGGCTGAACGAGAGGAGGCGAACATGGCGAACGGAGACGGGCTTCGGGTCGACGTCCGCATCCTCGGCCTCTCCGACGTCCAGCGGGCCGCTCGCGCGCTGCCCGCCGACGCCCGCGCCGAGCTCCGCGAAGGTTCCCGCCGTATCGCCCGCGCGCTGGCCGGCGAGACCCGCGCGGCCGGCCGGGCAGAGTCCCGCCCGGCCGCGCGCGCCGCGTCCACCGTGCGCGCCCTAGCGGGCGCCACGCCCACAGTGGTGGCCGGCCCGCACCCGCTGCTGTTCGGGTCCGAGTTCGGCGCCACTCGCCGGTTCGGCTGGTACGCGCGTGGCCGCTACCACGACTCGCCGGGCAAGCAGTTCCGGCCGCACCGCGGGTCCGGTTCCTACTGGTTCTTCACCACCGTCGCCGCCGCCCAGCCCCGCGTGGACGCCGAATACCGTGCCATGGCTGAGGCCATCATCGACCGGTGGGACGCCTGATGGCCTCCACGTCGAGCACCATTCAGATCCTCATCGACGGGTCTGCGGCCGGGCTGATCGCTGCAGCGGCTGCCGCGTCCGCCGCCCTGCGCGGGCTGGGCCAAGCCGGGCGCGGGATCGGGCGTGGTGTCGCGGCGGCCGGCCCGGCGCTGCTCGCCATCGGCAAGGGCATGGCCGGTATCGCGGCCCTCGGTGGCTCGGTCCAGGTCATCGCCGGGCTGGCTGCTGCGCTGGTCGCCGTCGCCCCCGCCGCGCTCGCGCTACCCGGAATCCTGCTCGGCGTCGGCGTCGCGGTCGGGGTGGCGAAGCTCGCGTTCTCCGGGTTCGGCGATGCGGTCAAGGCGGCCGACCCTGCCGCGTTCACCGAAGCCACGAAGGACATGGCGCCGGCCGCGCGTGACGCAGCCGCCGCGGTGCGCGACCTCAAGGCCCCGTTCCTGGAGCTCAAGCAGGCCGTACAGGGCGAGTTCTTCGCCGGGCTGGCCACACAGATCACCGAGACCGGCAACGCCCTGCTCGGCACCCTCGGTCCCGGTTTGACCGCGGTCGCGGGCCAGCTCGGCGAGATGGCGAACCAGGCCGTCCAGGTCGCCCGGACACCGTTCTTCACCGGCTCCCTGACCACGATCATCGGCAACACGTCCACCGCGCTGGGCAACATGGAGGGCGCCGTCGCGGACGTCCTGACCGGGTTTGTCGGGCTCGGCTCGGTCGGGTCGGAGTTCCTGCCGGCGATCGGCACCGCCGCGGGCAACGCCGCGGCCCGGTTCCGCGAGTTCGTCGAGGAAGGTGTCCGCACCGGCTCGATCAGGGACTCGATCGACGCCGCACTCGTGGTGCTCCGCCAGTTCGGGGAGGTCGCCGCCAACGTCGGCGGCATCGTCGGGTCGATCTTCAAGGGCCTGTCCGGCGGGGACTCGTCCGCGTTCCTGGCCAACCTCGTCGCGATCACCGAGAAGCTCAACAGCTTCTTCGCCTCCGCCGCGGCACAGACGGCGCTGGGCGCGCTCGGCGAGGCCATCCGCGCCGTGTCGGCCGCCTTCGGCCAGATCCTGATCGCCGCCCTCCAGGCTGTTGCCCCGATCATCACCGCCCTTGCTCCGCTGGTCACCCTGCTCGCGCAGTCCCTCTCGGCCGCCCTGGTCCCCGCCCTCGCCGTACTCGGCCCCCCGATCGCCGCCCTGGTACAGGCCCTCGTGGGCGCCCTGGCACCGATCCTGCCGGTCATCGCCAACCTGTTCGTGCAGCTCGCGACCGCGCTGGCCCCCGTGCTCGCCGCCGTCGTGCCGATCGTGGCCCTGCTCGGCACCGCGTTCACACAGATCCTCACCGCGCTGGCCCCCGTCATCGCCGCGATCGGCCAGCTCATCGCGACCGCGCTGACCGCCGCCCTGCAGGTGCTGACCCCGATCCTGGAGGCCCTGCTCCCGCACATCGTCACCTTCGCCGAGACCCTGGCCGGGCTGCTCCTACAGGCCATCACCGCCCTCGCCCCGCTCATCCCGGTCATCGCCGAAGCCATCGGCCAGATCCTCATCGCGGTCCTGCCGCTGGTCCCGATCCTTCTCGAGCTGGCGACCACGGTCCTCACGGCACTCATCAACGCCTTCGTGTCGCTCGTGCCGGTGATCATCCCGGTGATTCAGACCATCGCGAACATCGCCGTCGTCGTGGTCCAGGTCGCCGTGCCGATCATCCAGTTCGTGGCCACGGTGATCGCCGCCTTCGCGAACCTGGCCATCTCGGTGATCAGCTTCGTGACCAACCTCGTAGTGAGCGTGGTCGGGTTCTTCCTGTCCCTGGCCAGCAGCGTGATCACCGCCGTGGGCGGGCTCGTGGCCAGCGTGCTGACGTTCTTCTCGAACCTCGCATCCGGCATCATCACCGCCGTCACGGGCGCCGTGACCGGTGTGATCAATGGGTTCCGCGACATGGTGTCGCGGTCGATCGCCGTCCTGACCGACTTCGTGAACCGGGCCGTGCAGATCGGCCGCGACATCATCGGCGGCATCGTGAACGG
>JAKDNL010000317.1 GCA_030451825.1 Pseudonocardia sp.
TCGCCCTCCGGGGGCTACATCGTCACGAGTCCTCAGCTCGGTGCGGGGTCGGTCGTCCTGTCCTGGGTAACCGGTCCGGCTGCCGTCGTCACGTTGTCCTCCTCGGCCAACCCGGCGCTCTACGACACGCCGGTGACCTTCACCGCCACGATCACCGCTCCGCAGGGCGCACCGGCCTGTGTGGGGTGCTCAGTCGCGTTCACCTACACCCAGGGCGGTGAGCAGGGTCCGCCGATCGGGTCCGCGGCCGTCGGGGCGGACTGGAAGGCCGCGTCCGTCCCCGTGCAGCTGCCTCCCGGCGACGCTCTGGTCACGGCCACGTTCACCGGGTCCGGTTACTCGACCAGCTCAGGCTCGCTCACCCAGACGACGAGGGGCTACAGCCTCGCCTCCGATCCGCCGCAGGTTCCCTACCAGAACGGCTTCCGCATCGTTGCGACGCCGGCCCCTGGCACCACGCTGCCCAGCGGAATCACTGTGACGGACTCGGACGGGAGCGTCGTGTGCAACGTCGTCGAGGCGCCGTACTTCGGCTGCGGCAACACCTGGTGGTCTTCGGCGGACACGGCCGGCACCCATACCTGGACGGTCGTGGACGACACCAGCAACCGCAGCGCACCGTTCCCGATGACCTTCGTGGAACAGGTTCCCACGATGTCGGCGTCGACGACGCCGTCACTGTTGGTCGGGGACGAGCCGTTCGTCGTGAACGCCACGGTGATGCCGTCGGCCGCCCACCGGGACGATGCGACGCCGCCGGAGGGAACGGTGACGGTCCGCGTCGACGGTGCCTTCGTCGGCTCGTACCCGCTCGACAAGTCCGGGAAAGTGGTGTCCCGCGAGTGGGGCGAGCCCTTCGGCACCTACCCCCTGGTGGTCGACTACTCGGGCGTGCCCGGCAAGTGGGCCCCGGTCGGTAGCACGACCACGCTCGACGTCAAGGATCCCGACGTCCAGATTGCCCTGTCCGCCTCCAGCAACCCCGTCGAGGTGGGACAACCGGTGACCTACACGGCCACGGTCACGGTCCCCCCGGACCGGGGGCCGTGCCCGGACTGCGCCGTGACCTTCCTCATCGGCCCCGTCGACCACCAGAAGGAAGTCACCGTTCCGGTCGGCCCGGACACCGGCTGGAAGGCCACGACGGAGTACACCTGGCCCGAGGCCGGCGCGTTCCCGGTCAAGGCGTTCCTCAACCATCCCCCGTTGATCACCCCGGCACTGATCCAGACGGTGCAGGCCGCGGCCACGGGGACGCCGCCGGAGGCCGGCCAGCAGCTCACCGATCTCGCCGCGGCGGCCACCGGCCTCGGGCCGGGCGGCCACCTGCAGCGACTCGTCGAGCAGGCCCACGCCCACCACGACGCGGGACGGTCCGCCGCGGCGTGCGGGCTGATGCAGGGCTTCGGCACCCAGGTCGAGGCGTACGGGCGCACCGGGCTGATCACCCCGGCCCAGACCGCCGACCTCACCACCCGCAGCACCGGCGTCCGTACCGAGCTCGGTTGCCCGGGCCGTTGACGTGACTCGTCGGCCGAACCGGGACGTAACGCCGAATTCGCTCGGTACGAGTCCCCGATCACAGTCCACGGGGATGGGTGAGTGTGGTGCAGCGAGCGCGCGTGCCGACCGCGTCCGCTCGCCCGCGCGCGCCCCGAGGAACGGATCTGCCGATGATCGGCCGGGTCGATGAGGCGGCCGTGGTCGCGGCCGCCATCGACCGGGCCGCGGCCGGGTCCGGCCGGCTCCTCGTCGTCGAGGGTGAGGCCGGGATCGGCAAGACCCGCCTGGTGGCGGAGGCGGTCGCCGGTGCCCGCCGCCACGATTTCGAGATCTGCGCGGCGGCTGTCGACGAGGTCGAGCGGCGGCGCCCGTTCGGGGTGCTGGCCGACGCGCTGGGCGTCACGCGGCACGCCTCCGATCCGGCGCGTGTCGACGTCGCGCACTCGCTGCACGGCGACGGGACGGTGGCGAGCCCACAACCGGCGCTCGAGTTCCGGGTCAGTGAGGCGATCGTCGGTCTGGTCGAGCGCCTCTGTGCCCGCGGCCCAGTTCTGCTGGTGCTCGAGGACGTGCACTGGGCCGACCCGTCGACGCGGGCGTGCCTGGCCCGGCTGGGACGGATCGTCCCGCAGCTGCCGCTGCTCCTGCTGGTCACGGCGCGGCCACTCCCCCGCAGCGCCAGGCTGGCGAGCCTGCTCGACGGCCTCGCCGAGCGGGGGGCGGAGCGGATCCCGCTCGGGCCGCTGCCCGACGGCGACCTGCCCGCGCTCGCCGAGGCCGTCGTCGGGGCATCGCCGGGCCCCCGGCTGCGCCGACAGCTCGCCAGGGCGGGCGGGAACCCGCTGCTGCTGATCGAGCTGCTCGCGCTGCTGGCCGAGGACGGGGCGATCGTCCGGACCGACGGAGTCCACGCGGACGTCGAGGACGATGCGGTCTCGGCCACGCTGTCGCTGACGATCCTGCACCGGTTGAGCTTCCTGACCCCCGCGACGCTGGACCTGCTCGGTATGGCGTCGATCCTGGGCTCGACGTTCTCGGTCGCGGACCTGCGGCTGCTCTCCGGCCGCCCGGCCGCCGCGCTGGCAGGCCCGCTGAAGGAGGCGCTGGCCGCGGGCGCGCTGGCCGAGCGCGAGGATCGGCTGGCATTCCGGCACGAGCTCATCCGCGACGCGCTCTACTCCGACATGCCCGCGTCGGTGCGCGGGGCCATGCACCGCGACCTCGCTCGGGCACTCGCGTCGGCCGGGCACCCGCCGGGGCGGGTCGCCGAGCACCTGCTGCGGGGCGCGGCCCCCGGCGACGGCGAGGCCGTCGACTGGCTGCGCAAGGCGGCCGCCCAGGCGGGTCAACGCGCCCCGACGGTCGCCGTGGAGCTGCTCGAGCACGCGCTCCGGTTGGCGGATCCGGCCGACCCGGTGCACGGCCACGTGGCCGCGGAACTGGCGGTGGCTCTGATGTTCGCCGGGCGTGACGTGGAGGGCGAGGCCGCGTGCCGGGACGTGCTGGCCCGGCGCGCGCACCCCGAGAGTGAGGGCGCGCTGCGCTGGCTCCTGCTGCGGACGATGCTCATCCGCGGGCGAGCGGCCGAGGCGCTGGAGCACATCGATCGCGCTCTTGCCCTGTGTGTCGCGTCCGGCGCCGAACGCGCCCACTACCGGGCCTCGGCATCGTTCGCGCGGCTCGTCCTGGGTGAGCTGGACGTGGCGCTCGAGCTGGCCGAGGAGGCGATCGAGCTCGCCGGGCCGACCGGGGACGCGCTCGCGGTCTCGGAGTCGCTCCACGCCAAGGCGCAGGTGCTGCTGTTCCAGGGCCGGATCACCGAGTCCGCGGACCTGGCGGTCCGGGCGGTGGAGGCGCTGGACCACGACGAGGCGCCCCGTGGCCCGCAGACCGCCACCGCGACCGCCGGGCTCATGCTGGTCGCCTCCGACCGTGTCGTGGAGGGGCGCGAGATGCTGCGGCGGGGGCTGGGGCTCAACGAAGGGCTCGGGGCTCGGTCGGGGCTCGCACTGAACCATGTGGCTCTCGCCGATGCGATGTTCCTCGTCGGGGAGTGGGACGACGCCGCCTCCGAGATCGCGGCCACCACCGAGCTCGTCGGGGACGGTCCGGCGTGGCCGGTGATGAGCTTCGGCATCCTCGCCGTAATCGCGGTGCACCGCGACGAGCTCGACACGGCCCAGGCACATCTCGGGGCCGCGCGCGCGGCGCTCGCGGCTGGGGCCGGAGCCATGCGGGCGCAGGGGTGGGGGGTGGCGGGTGCCCTGGTTACGGCGGGGGGGGGGCGCCCCGCCGATGCGCTGACGATGCTCGGCGACGGCTGGGACCGCCTCGCCGCCGCCGGGATCGGTTCGGCCTTTCCCGAGCTCGGGCCCGCGCTCGTTCGCCGGCTCGTCGCGGCCGGTCAGACGGCGCGCGCCGCGGAGGTCGCCGCAGCGGTGGGCGGGTGTGCCGACGACAACCCGGGGGTGGCCACCATCGCGGGCGCCGCGCTGCTCTGCCGGGGGCTCGCCGGCGGTGCCCCGGACCTGCTGCTGGAGGCGGTCGACGCGTACCGGGCCGGTGCCCACCCGCTGGGGCGGGCGCTGGCCTGTGAGGACGCGGCTGCGGCGCTGGTCATCGGTGGCCGCGGTGTCGAGGCACGCGCGCATCTCGGCGAGGCCGATGACATCTACGGCGCGCTCGGCGCGGCGCGGGGAACGGCCCGGGTCGCGGCGGCGTTGCGCCGGCTGGGCGCCCGCCGGGGCAGCCGGGCACCGCGCACCCGGGCCGGCACCGGTTGGGACGCGCTCACCGTCACCGAGCGCAAGGTGGCCGCACTGGTGGCCAGGCGGCTTTCCAACCCGGAGATCGCCGAGAGGATGTTCCTGTCGCGGCGGACCGTCGAGACCCACGTCTCGCACGTGCTGGCCAAGCTCGGAGTCCGCTCCCGGTTCGAGCTCGCCGCGGCGGTCACCCGCCGTGAGCCCGTGTGACGGACGGGGCTTCGAGATCACTCCGGCCCGGCGTCGGGCCCGGCCCGGCCGGGGGTGGTCGGACCGGCCTCGTGCCGGGGCAGCAGCTCACCGAGGATCGAGAGCAGCTGCAGCCATCCGGTGAACGGGCGGGCCGGGCCGCCGTCGACGGACACCTCCCCGCGGAGCGCCTTCGCCGGCCGGACGCAGATCATGATGCGCACACCACTCACGCTCCCTCGCCATCGCGGGCGCGAACATCGGCGCCACGGCCACCCTCACACGCACCGACACCGGGGAACATCCGTGAGGCTCACGGATGTTCCGCCCGCCCCGGACGACCACGCTCGCCGAGGCAGCCTCCGACCACGGAAGGGAACTCCATGTCCGCTCACGCCAATCCCGACGCACTCGTCTCGACGCAGTACCTGGCCGATCACCTCGGTGACACCTCGATCGCGATCGTCGAGGTGGACGAGGACACGTCGGCTTACGAGAAGGGCCACATCCCCGGCGCGGTCTCGCTGGACTGGGAGACGGAGCTACACGCCGCCCCGCGCCGCGACTTCGTCTCCGGCGACGCGCTCGCCGCCCTGCTCGGCGGCAAGGGGGTCGGCGACGGCACGGCCATCGTGCTCTACGGCGGCAACAACAACTGGTTCGCCGCCTACGCGTTCTGGCTGTGCCGCTACCGCGGCATCGACAACGTGACGCTGCTCGACGGCGGGCGCGCGAAGTGGGATCTGGAGGGCCGCCCGTTCACCCAGGACTGGACGCGCCGCGACCCCGCGACGTTGAGCCGCGGCGCGGACCGTCCCGAGCTGCGCGCCTTCCGGGACGACGCGATCCGGGTGGCCGACGCCGGCGGCCAGCTCGTCGACGTCCGCGCCCCGGCGGAGTTCTCCGGCGAGCTGATGGCGCCCGCGCACCTGCCGCAGGAGCAGGCTCAGGTGCCGGGGCACATCCCGGGCGCGCTCAACGTCCCGTGGTCGAAGGCGGCCAACGAGGACGGCACGTTCCGCGGCGTCGACGATCTGCGCGCGCTCTACGGGACCCTGGACGCCGATCAGCCGGTGACCGCCTACTGCCGGATCGGGGAGCGCTCGGCGCACACCTGGTTCGCCCTCACCCAGCTGCTGGGCTACACCGACGTCCGCAACTACGACGGCTCCTGGACCGAGTACGGCAGCCTGGTGGGCGTCCCGGTCGAGGTGGGCAGCTGAGCGGATGGTGGACGTCGTGTGCGTCCACTCCTGGTGATCGACACGGACATCCGGTCCCGGGCATCCACGTGCTGTTCGGGCTGCCCTGCGACCGGGTGCGGGCCTCGCTCGACGACGACCTGTGGCGGGGCCTGCCGATCGCGGAGGTGGCGCACGACGTCACCGGCGGGGCCGGGCCCGGGTGCATCCACCTGGTGCCGCCGGGATGGACCCCTGCGCCTTCGTGCTCACCGGGCTCCCGCTGCAGGCCGCGGGCCGGTGGGCGCTCGAAAGCGACCCGCTGCTGCTCGAGACGACCACGCCCGGGGTGTTCGCCGTCGGAGACGTGCGCACGACGTCGGTCAACTCCCGCGCCGCGACGGCGACCCGCCCCAGTGCCGAGATCACGTAGCCGAGCCCGACGAACCCGGCCGCGAGCAGCCCGATGTTGCCCAGGACCGCGGCCATGCCGACCGCGTCCGGGTCCAGGAAGTAGTAGGGCGCCCGCCGGCCCGCCTCGTTCAGCACACCAGCGCCAGCCCCAGGTAGGCCACCGGATAGGCGAGCCAGGCGATCGGCTGCCACCAGCGGACGTCACCCTGGCTGCGCCCGACCAGCAGCCAGTCGGCCATCGCAGGCCCGCCACGACGACGTAGAGCACGACCGCCCCCCGCAGGCCGGGTCGGGCGTCGGCCCGCGCCGAGAGCAGTGACCACGCGTAGAACGCCGCCCGGGTGGGCGGGGGACGAGGCCTCCCGCAGGGAAGCCGGGTCCGGCCCGGCCCGCACCACCGCAGAAGCCGCGGAACGCGACCGTGACGCGGCCGACCGCGCGTTCGCCGAGGCCGACCGGGCCGCGACCGCGCGCCGCCGGGAGGAGACGGCCGCCGCCCGCGCCGAGCAGGAGGCCGCCGGTGCCCTCGCCACGGCGCAGCGTCGCGCGGCCGAGCTGCGGGCCTCGCTCGACGGCGAACCGACCGACGCGCACGCCGCCGCCGAGCTGGCCGGGATCGCCGAGCTGGAGGGCGCCGCCCGCACCGCGGACGTCGCGCTCCGGGCCGCGCGTTCGGCCCTGCGCACCGCCGAGGAGGACGGGGGCGTCGTCGTCCTCGGTCGCGGCGGGCAGGTGGGCGAACGGGTCCCGGCGCACGGCGCCGTTCCCTGTGGCATAGCCCGCGGTGACGGGCTCCTCGCCCGCCTCGGACAGCCGCGTCGCCCACGCCGGGAACGGGAACTCCACGGCCAGCGGTACCGGGATCTCCGGCTGCGAGACGAACATCGCGCCCGGCTTGGCCAGCACCGCCCGCGCCCGCTGCGACGGCGGGAGGAACCCGTACTCCGGGCGTCCGGCCTCGGCCGGGTCCAGCCGCCCCACGACCTTGACCGAGGAGTTGGACACGATCCGCCGCTCCACCTCGCTGGCCGTCTGCTGGGCGCCGATCAGGATGATGCCCCGCGAACGGCCGCGCTCGGCGATGTCGAGCAGCACCTCCTTGATCGGGCTCGAGCCCTCCCGCGGCGCGTACTTGTTCAGCTCGTCGATCATCGTGAACAGCAGCCCGCCGGTGCCCGCGGTCTCCTTGCGGGCGGTCTCGGCGGCCAGCACCACGCCGACGACGAAGCGCTGCGCCCGCTCCGGCAGGTTGTGCAGGTCCACGACCGTGACCTGCTGCCCCTCGGTGCTCACCTTCCGCCCCGCGACCTCGGCCAGGTCGCCGCGCAGCAGCGTGCGCAGCGGCTTGAGGCTCGACCGCAGGCGGCGCAGGAACGCGTTGATCGTCCCGGTGCCGGTGACCGGGCCGGCCCAGTCGCGGCGCTCGTCCTCGTCGTTCAGCTTGTCCGAGACGAACTCGACGAGCTGGGCGTAGGTCCGGATCGTGCGCCCGCCCAGCACCACCGCGCCCTGGTCCAGCTCGACGGCCTCGCGCCGCAGCTGCGCGGCGACCTGGTGGATGACCATCGTGTACTGGTTGCGCTCGTCCTCGGCGTCGGCGAACGCGTACGGGAGCAGCTCGCCGCGGCAGAACTCGGCCAGTGTCCACCAGAACGGGGTGACGCCGCTGGTCCGGCCGGTGACGTGCGGGCGCCCGGCCGGGTCGTCGGGCATCGGCGGGGCGAAGAACCCGGCCGAGGCGAACGGCTCCGCCGGCAACCCCAGCGCGCGGTAGCGCTCCCGCTGCTTGTCGTCGAGACGGGTGTTGGCCCGGTCCAGGAACAGCAGGTCCTCGCCCTTGACGCTGAACACCAGCGCCTTCGCGTTCACCGA
>JAKDNL010000905.1 GCA_030451825.1 Pseudonocardia sp.
GGCCGTCCCCGCCCCCGCTGGGCCAGCTTCCCCCAGCGCGGCCAGCACCGCCTCCGCCGTGCGCTGTCCGAAGCCGGGAACCCGGCTGATCTCCTCCGCCCCGGCAGCGCGCAGCTTGCGCACCGAACCGAAATGCTTGAGCAACGCCTGCTTACGCGCCGGCCCGAGCCCGGGCACCCCGTCCAGCGCCGAGGCCGTCATCCCCTTGGAACGACGCTGGCGGTGGTAGGTGATGGCGAACCGATGCGCCTCGTCGCGCACCCGCTGCAGCAGGTAGAGCCCCTCGCTCGTGCGGGACAGGATGACCGGGTCCTCGTCGTCGGGCAACCACACCTCCTCCAGCCGCTTGGCCAGACCGCAGACCGCGACGTCGGTGATCCCCAGCTCGGCGAGCACCGCTGCGGCCGCGTCGACCTGCGGTTTCGCGCCGTCGACGACGAGCAGGTTCGGCGCGTAGGAGAACTTGCGCGGCCGGCCGGTCTCGGGGTCGATGCCGGGCCGCACCGTCGGCTCCGCGTCGGCCTCGGCGACCGCAGCGACGGCTCCTGAGGACTCGGTGTCCGAGGGGGCGGCGTTACCGGCGTCCGCCCCGGTCTCGGCGAGATAGCGGCGGAACCGGCGACGCACGACCTCGGCGATCGAGGCGACATCGCCGTCTTCCGCAGCGTCCTTGATCTCGAAGCGGCGGTACTCGGACTTGCGGGCCAGCCCGTCCTCGAACACGACCAGCGAGGCGACGACGTTCGTGCCCTGCACGTGGCTGATGTCGACGCACTCGATCCGCAGCGGAGCGGTGTCGAGCTCGAGGCCCTCCTGGATCTCCTGCAGCGCCGCCGAACGCGCGGTCAGGTCACCGGCCCGGCGCAGCTTGTGCTGCGCAAAGGCCTCCTTGGCGTTACGGGCGACGGTCTCGGCCAGTGCCCGCTTGTCACCGCGCTGGGGTATCCGCACCCCGACCCGGGACCCGCGCAGGCCGGAGAGCCAGTCGGTGAGCGAGTCGAGCTCGGGCGGCAGCTCCGGGACCAGGATCTCCTTCGGCACCGGCTGCGTCGCGTCGTCGGCGGATTCGGCCAGCGCGGCCTGCTCGCCGTAGAACTGGATCACGAACCGCTCCACGAGCTGGGCGGTGTCGGTCGGCTCGACCTTGTCGATCACCCATCCGCGCTGGCCGCGGACCCGGCCGCCGCGCACGTGGAAGACCTGGACGGCGGCCTCGAGCTCGTCCTCGGCGAACGCGACGACGTCGGCGTCGGTGCCGTCCCCGAGCACCACCTGCTGGCGTTCCATGGCCTTGCGCAGGGCACCGAGGTCGTCGCGCAGGCGGGCGGCGCGCTCGAACTCCAGGTTGTCCGAGGCCTCGGCCATCTGCCGCTCGAAGTCGCGCACCATCTTGTCGGTGCGCCCGGAGAGGAAGTCGGAGAAGTCCTCGACGATCTCCCGGTGCCGCTGCGCGTCGACGTTGCCGACACACGGAGCCGAGCACTTGTCGATGTAGCCGAGCAGGCAGGGGCGCCCGATCTGGCCGTGCCGCTTGAACACCCCGGCGCTGCAGGTGCGGGCCGGGAACACGCGCAGCAGCAGGTCCAGGGTCTCCCGGATGGCCCAGGCGTGCGCGTACGGGCCGAAGTACCGGACCCCCTTGCGGCGCGGTCCGCGGTAGACGTGCAGCCGCGGGTACTCCTCGTTCATCGTCACCGCGAGCACCGGGTAGGTTTTGTCGTCGCGGTAGCGGACGTTGAACCGCGGGTCGTACTCCTTGATCCAGTTGTACTCGAGCTGCAGCGCCTCGACCTCGGT
>JAKDNL010000318.1 GCA_030451825.1 Pseudonocardia sp.
GCGGTGCGTGCGCCGGCGGCAGGTCTTCGGACTTGCGGGCAGGCGCCGAGCGTGCTCGGCACCGGGCCTACTGGTCGTCGCTTCCCGGGTTGGTTCCCAGTGCTCGCTCCACCTCTCGAGGTGGTGACGACGGTCGTTCCCGCTCACCGCTGCGGGGCAGTCCCGGATTCGCACCGGGTTCCCTCTTGCCTCACCTCCGCCCGGTCGGGCATCGGTGAACCACCAGCACGTCGGAGCCTACATGTAGTGGATCGACTTGCCGTCAGCCCCAACCGATCGTGTCGGAGGGTGAGATGGACAACCGGGCCGAGCGCGAGTCACCCCGCCGCGCGTCGACGGGATCGGGTTGCGACGACATCGGCGACGGCGTAGGTCAGCAGCGCGAACCCGGCCGCGGGGAGCCAGGGAGCCTCCGGGGAGGTTGCACGAGCGGAGCTCTCGTCCACCTCCGCTGCACGAGCGGAGCTCTCGTCCAATCCAGATTGCGCCGTCCCGCCGGCGACGCGCTCGGCCAGCACCGGGGCAGATCGAGACTCGCCGCGAGAGAACTCGCCCCGGCGGGTGGATCAGGGGGCAGCCAAGGCCCGGCATCCGAGCCTGCGGTGCAGGGTGACGACGGTCCCGTCGGTGCCCGTGTCGAGGGTGAGGAGGTCGACGGCCCCCTCGGCCATCATCAGCCCGCGTCCCCGGTGGCCGGGGTCGGCCGGCGGGGTCTGCCAGCACCCGTGGTCGCTGACCTCGATACAGACCTCGAGCGCTCCGCAGGGGCAGGCACCGTCGGGTCGCCGGTCCGGATCCGCCTCCTGGATCCGGCCACATACGGTGACGACGCCGTCGTCGTCCGGGTAGGCGTGCTCGATGCCGTTGCTGACGGCCTCGTTCACGGCGAGGACGATGTCCTGACCGGTGTCGCAGCAGACGGCGAAACGGCACACCGAGGCCAGCCAGTCCGTCGTCGCACGCCGCGAACGGGCCGCCGAGTGGCGCTCGGCGGTGAACTCGACGTTCAACTCGGGTGGCATGACCATGGACTACCCGCGCGGCGCCGTCGCAAAGCGTGATGGCGGGAACGTCAGCTCCGCACCGAGGAGTCCCACCGCCACCCGCGGACCGGCTCGTGACCCTCGAGGTGCCCGCGCCCGGTCGCCCACAGCAGGGTCGCCGCGGCGTCGCCAGTCCGGCAGGATCCAAGGGCCGGCCCGGCGGGGATGTCGGGGAACAGCCGGGTCAGGACCGCGCGGCAGGTGTCGTCGGGCATCGACCACTCCACGCCGAGTCCGCGGGCGATGTCGTGGGTGTGCAGCAGCACCTCGACCACGCCCATCGCGGCGAACCCACCCGGGTCGGCGACGCCGTCCGGGTGCCAGCCGCGGGCGCCCGGGTGCGCCGTGCGCACCGCGCTGGCCAGTAGCGCCCCGCCGGCGTCGACGATCCGCAGGATGTCGTCCGGCCCCGCGTCGCCGGGGACGGCGACGTCGAAGGAGAGGTATGCGGTCTCCGCCTCGCCGGCGAGCTGGGCGGCGTAGACGAGCAGGTCGTCGGCGACGTGGATCGCGGTGTCGCGGCAGGACCACGTCAGGTCACCGGCGGGCACGGACCAGTCGAGGTCGCCGTGACCGTGCAGGGTCCGGACCATCTCGTCGGTGACGGCCTCCACGTCGTGGGCGCGCATGGTCCCATCGTCCCAGGTGCGGGCCCTCCGCCGTCGGGTGAGGTGCTACCGGGGGATAGGGTCGCGCCGTCCGTCGCACACCAGCCGGGGGGAGCCACACGGTGGCCAACGAGGACGAACGCATCGCCCTGCTGCTCGACTACGAGAACCTGGCCATCGGGGCCCGTG
Source organism: Pseudonocardia sp. (assembly GCA_030451825.1). Classification (GTDB taxonomy): domain Bacteria; phylum Actinomycetota; class Actinomycetes; order Mycobacteriales; family Pseudonocardiaceae; genus Pseudonocardia. The sequence goes on from JAKDNL010000318.1 coordinate 1,841, forward strand.
ACGGGCTCGGTGTCGCCCCGTTCGACTTCGGCCCGCTGGCCGACGCGCTGGCCGAGCGGGGCCGGGTCGTGGTCCGCCGGGCCTACGCGGACTGGTCCGCCTTCGACGAGGACCGCCGCCTGATGGCCCGCGCGCAGGTGGAGCTGATCGAGATCCCGCAACGGATCGGCGGGTCGCGCAAGAACGCCGCCGACATCAAGCTCGCGGTGGACGCGATCGAGCTGGCCTACGAGCGCGGGTTCGTCACCACGTTCGCGATCGGCACCGGCGACTCCGATTTCACCCCGCTGATGCACAAGCTGCGCGAGCTGGACAAGCGGGTGATCGGGATCGGGGTGCAGGACTCGACGTCGGCGCTGCTGCCGCCGGCCTGTGACGAGTTCCTGTTCTACGATCGGCTTCCCGGCGTCGAGCCGACGATCGAGCCGCGGCCGCGTGGGCGGCGGCGTGGGCCGTCGAAGCCGGCGAGCGGGATCGGGACCACGGCTCCTGCCGGGACCGCGGCGGCCACGCCCGAACCCGTCGTCACACCGACGCCGGTCGAGGACCCGGTGGACGAGCCGGTCGTCGCGAGCACCGAGGAGCGCGATGTCGCCGCACTCGTCGGCAGCACGCTGACCGGCCTGCTCCGGCACTCCGACGGGCCGGTGCTGGCCTCGCGGCTCAAGCGCGCGATCCTGCGCAAGGACCCGACGTTCGACGAGTCCGACCACGGCTTCCGCGGATTCGGCGAGCTGCTGCGCCATCTGGACAACCAGGGTGTGCTGATCCTGACCCCGGGCTCCGCGCAGGGTGATCCGGAGGTCGGGTTCCCGGAGGACTCCCCGGCCGATCAGGACGCGTTCGCGCTGCTGGTCGACGTCGTGCGCGAACTCGCCGCGGCCGGCGCCGCGCCGCAGCTGAGCCGGTTGAAGAACCAGCTCCGCAAGCGGATGCCCGACTTCGACGAGAAGCGCTACGGGTTCGGCAGCTTCCTGTCCTTCGCCAAGGCCGCCCGCACCCGGGATCTGCTGGCGATGGAGTGGAACGACGACGCGGGCGACTACCTGCTGCACCCGCCCGGGTAGGCGACGCCGGACACGAACGGGCCCGCCCGGCAGGTGCCGGACGGGCCCGTGACGTGGTCGGATCAGCGCTTGCCGGCGGCCTTGCGGGTGCCGACCTGGAGCAGCTTGCCGGTGCGCGAGACGACGGCGCCGGACACGCCGAACGCGGTCGACACGGTGCCGGCCGCGACCCGGCCCGCGACGCGGATCGGGTTCAGCGGGCGCACGGCGCGGGTCAGGCGCTCGACGGCCTCGTCGACCTGCCCGGCGGCGCGCTCGCTGCCCTGGTGCACGCGCTCCGCGATCCGGGCTCCGGTGGAGTCCAGGTCGTTCTCGATGCCCGACGACACCACGTCGGCGCGGTCGGCGGCGGAGGCGGCCTGGGCGGCGCCCCGGCGGGCGGTCGTGGCGACGGTCTCGGCCGAACGGCGACCGGAGGCACCGATCTCGCCGGCGACCTGGTTGCCGGTGCGAGCGGCCTGGCCGGCCAGCTGGTCACCGGTGCGGCGCGCGGCGTCGGTGGCGGCCTTGCCGGCCTTGGCGGTGTTCTTGGCCCCGTTGCGGGCCTTCCTGGCCTCGTCGGCGACCTCGTCCGCGCCGGCGTCCGCGGTCGACGCCGCGTTCTTCGCGGCGGTGCGGGTCTCGCCCGCGACCTTCTTGCCGGTGGTCGAGGCGTCCCGCGCGACCGAGTCGGCGGTCTTCGTGGTCGCGTCCGCGGCGGTGCCGGCCTTCTCGGCGGCTCCGGTCGCAGTCGCGTCGGCGGTGGCCCGCACCGCGGTGGACGTCGTGTTCTCGGCTTCGGCCTCGATCGCCCGGGTCTCGCGGACCTCGCCGTCGGCGCCGTGCACCACCAGGTTGCCGCCGCCGTCCTTGGCGATGATCTCGACCGCCCGGGTGACGGCCTCGCCCTGGGTGGTGACCTTCGCGCTCGCGCGCTGGGCCTTCTCCTTCTCCACGTGCCAGCCGTCCTCGGCCGGAACTACATGACGATCCGCCATGGGTCCTCCCTGTCTCGTCGTCGTGCGTATCGGCGACCGGCCGGACGGGGCACACGTCGCCCACGACAGGCGACGGGCTACGGCGTGTGCGCCGTGCAGGGCACCCGTGGTCCGACCACGCCTTCTCCTGCCCGAGGGTGCCCGGAGATCGCGACCTCGAAACGCCGCGAGCCGGTCGTCGAGGCCTCGCGCGGGTCACCGGTGGGGGACACACCGGCGCGGACCTGCGGAGACGCCCGCCGGGGCCGTTCAGCCGCCGACCACGACCGCCAGCCGGTCCAGCGTGTCGAGCAGCTGCGCCTCGGTCACCCGCGGCATCAGGGCGACGATCTCCGGGGAGGTGACCGCACTCCAGTCGTAGACCTGGGTGACCGTCGTCCCGTCCTTGGCGGCGGTCAGCTCGTAGGTGTAGGTCTGCCCGCGCGGACCGTGTCCGACCATGTCCGGGGCGGACTTCGGCGCCCGCTCCATGCGGGGCTGCCAGCCGATCAGCCGATCCCGCTCGAACGCGACGATCTTGTTGGCCATCTGGTAGTCACCGAGCGCGTCCTGGAACATCTCCATGAAGAACTGCTCGCCCACGCCGGTCACCGGGCCGGCGACCCCGGCCACCCCGCGCAGCATCCCGGAGCCGTCGATCTCGGTGTGCCGGGACGGGTCGGCCAGCAGGTCGAAGATCTGTCGGGCCGGCGCGTTCACGCTCCGGCTCACCCGCAGCTGGGTCGCACTCATGGTCCCCCTCGAATCGATCATCGCTGACGCGTGAAGGCTGCCGCATCCGTGCGGATGCGGCAGCCCCGGGGGATCACGCGGTCGTGCGGTCCGGTCAGCCGATCAGGCCGCGGATCTCCCCGCGCCGGACCCACGCGATGACGCCGACGACGGCGCCGATGCCGAGCGGGGTCAGCACCAGCAGGCCGCCGTGCAGCACGAACGCCTGGGTGTAGGCAGCGCCGATCATGAGTCCGACCAGCCCTAGCGCCGCGGCCCCGGCGGAGCGGCGGACGAGCAGACCGACACCGCCGAGCAGCTCCAGCGCGCCGACCAGGTAGCGGAACCACTGGCCGAGCCCGATCTGGGTGAACATCTCAACCGCGATGGTCTCGCCGAACAGCTTCGGCCCGGCCGAGGCCACGATCATGAACACACCGATCAGGATCTGCGCCGTCCACAGTGCGCGGGTGGTGCTGGTCGAGCGGGCGGGACGGGTGGTGGTGGACATGGCTTCCTCCGGCTCTGCGGGTGGTTCGCGGGGTGGTGCCGCGGTGGTTGTCAGCTACGACCGGGGCCCGGACCGAAACTGATCGGCCGCCGGCCACGCACCCCGCGATTGCGTGTCGAGTGACGCGGCATCGACCCGGAACCGACCCGCAGCAGCCATGGCGCGCCGCTCGACGTGCCTCGGCGGGACGACGTCCCGGCGAGCGTCACGTTCTAGTCGTCCCCACCGCCGGAATGTGACGCCCGACGTGCGCTGCCGCGCGCCGGGTTTCCCGACGCGCCCCGAGCTCGTCTGCGCGCGTGCGGCCGCGGTCGCGTCGCGAAGCCGAGCGCGCGGTGGCACGGACGGCGCGCGATCACCCGGCACCGGCCTGCGCCGTCCCGGGCCACCGATCGCCGGTTCTCCGCGGGCGGGTGGTTGCGCGGCCGCGCGGCGGCGGGGATCACCGGCACGAACATGTTCCTGGCCGACGGCGCATCCGCGGGCCAGGAGGTGTTCCACGTCCACCTGCACGTCATCCCGCGCTACGCCGACGACGGCGTGCGGTTGCGGACCGGAACGCGCCGGTCCACCCCGGACGAGCGTGCGGAGGTCGCGGACCGGGTGCGCGCCGCCTTCGACGGCGGGTGAGTCCGAGCCCGGCCGGGCAACGGACACCTGTCCGGACGGGGCGGCCGCTCACCGAACGTGCGACGCCGCGGGTGCGGACGTCGTAGGGGGATCCGGGGTACTCCCGAGGCAGTCTGGGGGGAACGCCCCCGTTACGTCGCGGTGACCGTCTGCAAGTGTGGGGGGTGTCCCGGGCACCCGACGGGCTGCCGACGACACCGGAAGGGGCCGCGTGGACCTGTTCGCGTTCTTCCACACGGTGCTGCACAGCGTCTGGTTGCTGCCGGTCCTGGTGGTCCTGATCGCCGTCGACGGCCCGGTGCCGATGCTGCCCAGCGAGACGCTGCTGATGTCGGCCGCGGCCGCGGCGTTCGGTGCGCACAGCGCGGTCGCGGTGACCGGCCTGTTCCTGGCCGCGTTCGTCGGCTCCGTGCTGGGTGACCTGGCCGTGTTCGGGCTGGGCCGCTCCTCGAACCGGATCCTGCCCCGCGCCGCGCACGGCGACAGCGGGATCGCGTCCTGGGTCCGGGCCAACATCTTCCGACGACCCGTGGTGGCGCTGGTCGGCGCCCGGTTCGTCCCGGCCGGCCGGCTGGTGAGTACCGCGGCCGCCGGACGGCTCGGTCTCCCGCTGCGTCGCTTCCTGCCCGGCTCGATGCTCAGCTCGGCGGCGTGGGCGGTCTACATGCTGGTCGTGGGCCTGGCCCTGGGCCCGATGACCGGCGGCGACCCGCTGCGGTGCATCCTCGCCGGCGGCGTGATGGCCGTGCTCACGGCCGGGGCATTCACGATCGGGACCCGGATCCGGGACGCGGCCCACCGTCGCCGCGGGACCGTCGTGCCGGGGGAGACGCCCTCCGGCGAGCCCGCGCTCGCCGCTCGCTGACGAGGTCCTGGTAGCGGTAACACCACCGGGAATCGGAGCCGTGGACGAAGCCACGGCCCCGATCTCCCGATGGTGCCCGGCACCAGCAGGGGCTCCCGGTTCCACAGGTGCCGGCAGTGGGTCAACGCGTGAGACGCCGCCGAGATGTGCACCGATCCAGCTCGGCCGTGAGCGGTGCCGGAGGGGCGACGGGTGGGGATCCGATCGCGTCAGGTATCGACACGGTCACGATCGGTACGATCGCTGGCGTGATCAACACGGTGAGCGGAGGGCCTGCCGACCCCCGCGACCGGCCGGGGCCGCCGGAAGCGACTCGATCTGAGACGCCACGGCGGACGTGATCGCCGTCATACTCACCTGATGCGCAACGACCTGTGGCGAGTGGACGTCGGCGAGGACAACGCCCGCTGGCTGGCTACCGAGTGCCGGACGGCTCGCCTGGCCAAGGAGTACCGCCCGATGGACGCCGGGGGTGGGGTCGTGGAGTTCAACTCCCTGGCCCTGGGCGCCATCCGCGAGCTCGGCGAGGAGGAGGACGGCTTCATCACCGACGACTCGGAGGGCCTGCGCGTCTGGATCGGCGACGACGCCTACGAGCTGGAGCTGGCCGAGGACGCCGGCGCCTGAACCGTCACCCGTGACCGCCCGGGTGCGCCGCGCCGGCGAACCGTCGGGGGGAGAGCGCTGAGAACTAACGAGAGCAGTGCTCTTGCGTATCTTGCTGATCGGGTATCTACTGGTGTCAACACACAGAGAGCAGTGCTCTCGAAACGAGGAGGACGCCATGACCACCACCGACGCCCGTCAGCTCCGTCCCGGACGCGCGGACCGGATCGGCAACCGCCTGCTCAACGGCCTGTTGCGGCTCGGCGTCAGCGTCCTGGGCAGCCGTGAGCTGGCGGTACGCGGCCGCCGCAGCGGGGAATGGCGCACGACCCCGGTGAACCTGCTGACAGTCGACGGCGAGCGTTACCTGGTGGCGCCGCGCGGGCACGTCCAGTGGGTGCGCAACCTGCGCGCCGCCGGGGGCGGGGAGCTGCGCCTCGGGCGCCGGACCGAGACGTTCACCGCCACCGAGCTCACCGACGACGCGAAGCCGGAGCTGCTGCGCACCTACCTGCGCCGGTGGGCCTGGGAGGTGGGCCGGTTCTTCGAGAACGTCGACGCGGACTCGTCCGACGAACGGCTGCGCGAGATCGCCCCCGGCATGCCGGTGTTCCGGATCCACTCCTGAACGATCCGGCCCGGCCCACCGGGCGCGGCCGCCACTCGCCCCGGGCCACACCCCTCGTGCGCGGATATCGTTGCC
>JAKDNL010000906.1 GCA_030451825.1 Pseudonocardia sp.
GGATCGGGGCGGGGACGCACCGGCTCACCGCCGCCGAGATCGTCGACGCGGCCGGGGCCTGGACCGACGTCGTCGCCGCCCGGGCCGGGGTGCCCGGGATCGGGCTGGTGCCGCACCGGCGCACGATCGCGGTCTGCCCGGTGCCGTCGCTCCCGCCCGGCCTGCCGATGGTGATCGACACCGCCGACCGGTTCTACCTCAAGGCCGAGGCCGACGCGGTGCTCGTCTCCCCGGCCGACGAGACGCCCGCCGATCCCGGCGATGTGCGCCCGGACGAGCTCGACGTCGCCCTCGCCCTGGACCGGGTACGCGCCGCGACCACGCTGCCGCTGCACTCGGTGCGCACCGCGTGGGCCGGGCTGCGTTCGTTCGTGCCCGACCGGGCGCCGGTGGTCGGGGCCCGCCCCGAACACCCCGGGTTCCACTTCTTCGCCGGTCACGGCGGGTCCGGGATCGAGTCGGCGCCGGCGCTGGCCGCGCTCGGCGCCGCCGTCCTCACCGGGTCCGCGGTGCCGGCGGACATCGCCGTCGACCCGGATGTGGTGGCCGTCACGCGTCCCGGGGCGTAAGCGGTCGCTTACACCGGTGGCACCATGGGGACATGGCGCTGACCACCACCGGCACCGGGCGGCACGAGCTGTTCGAGGGAGCCTTCTGGACCGACCCGTACCCGGCCTACGCGGAGCTGCGGGACGCCGAGCCCGTCCGCCGGCTGGAGCTGCCGGACGGCCCGATGTGGCTGATCAGCCGGCACGACGACGTCCGCGAGGCGTTCGTCGACCCGCGGCTGAGCAAGGACTGGCGCTTCACGCTGCCCGAGGAGCAGCGCGCGGAGATGCCCGCCGCGCCGACGCCGATGATGCTCCTGATGGACCCGCCGGATCACACCCGGCTGCGCAAGCTGGTCAGCCGCTCGTTCACGGTGCGGCGGATGGCCGAGCTGCGCCCGCGCGTGCAGGAGATCGCCGACGAGCTGCTGGCCGGGCTGCCCGAGGACGGCACCGTCGACCTGATGCGGGTCTACGCCTTCCAGCTGCCGGTCCTGGTGATCTGCGAGCTGCTCGGGGTCCCGCCGGAGGACCGCGACGAGTTCGGGGCCTGGTCCTCGGTGCTCGTCGACGACTCGCCGGAGCAGGCGAAGATGGAGTCGATGGGCAAGCTCTCCGGCTATCTCGCGGAGCTCGTCGAGCGCAAGCGCACCGAGCCCGACGACGCGCTGCTGTCGTCGCTGGCCCAGGTCTGCGAGGACGACGGTGACCGCCTGTCCTCCGAGGAGCTCGTCGCGATGGCGACGCTGCTGCTCATCGCCGGGCACGAGACGACCGTCAACCTGATCGGTAACGGGGTGCTGGCCCTGCTCACCCACCCCGAGCAGCTCGCCCGGCTGCAGAGCGACCCGGAGCTGATCGACGCGGCGGTGGAGGAGTTCCTACGCTGGGACGCGCCGGTGGCCAGCACGCCGGTCCGCTTCGCCGCGGAGGACGTCAGCTACTCCGGCGTCACGATCCCGGCCGGCTCGATGGTCCTGCTCGGCCTCGGCGCGGCGGGCCGGGACGAGACCTGGACCGGTGACGCGGCCTCGCTCGACATCACCCGTGAGGCCCCGACCGGCGGCGTGTTCTTCGGGCACGGCCTGCACTACTGCCTCGGTGCCCAGCTCGCCCGCAACGAGGGCAGGGTGGCGATCGGCTCGCTCGTCGCGTCCCGCCCGGACCTGGCACTGGCCGTCGACCCGACCGAGCTCACGCACCGTCGCAGCACGCTGATCCGCGGCCTGACCAGCATGCCGGTCA
>JAKDNL010000319.1 GCA_030451825.1 Pseudonocardia sp.
GGGCGGCCGGGGCGGGGCGGGGGCGTCGCTGCTGGCCACCGCGGCCGCCGTCGCCGCGGCACGCACCGGCGCCGATTCCCTGCTCGTCGACTGCGACCCGCTCGGTGGCGGGCTGGACCTGCTGATCGGCGCCGAGCAGTCCGGCGGACTGCGCTGGCCCGAACTCAGGGTCGCCGACGGCCGGGTGCAGTCCGCCGCGCTGCACTCCGCCCTGCCGCACGCCGGCCTGCCCTCCTCCGGGCACGGGGAGCTCGCCGTGCTGTCGTGCGCGCGCTCGGCCCACGGCCCGGAGCACTCGTCGGTCTCGGCGGTGCTCGATGCCGGTCGGCGCGGCGGCGAGACCGTGGTCTGCGACCTGCCCCGCTACCCGACCGAGGCGGCACTGGCCGCACTCGGCGCCACCGATCTGACCGTCCTGGTCGTGCCCGCGGACCTGCGCTCCTGCGCCGCCGCCGGACGGGTCGCGGAGATGCTCGCCGAGCACACCCGGTCGATCGAGATCGTGGTCCGCGGGCCGTCGCCGGGTGGGATCACCCCGGGCGAGGTGGCCCGGTCGGTCGGGTTGCCGATGCTGGTGGCCATGCGCGCCGATCCCGGTGTGCAGGGCCGGACCGAGCGCGGCTTCCTCCCCGGCGCCGGTCGCGGCGCGCTGGCCGACGCCGCACACGCGGTGCTCACCCGGCTGGCCGAGGCCTGCGGCGCCGGCTCACGGCTCCGGATCGCGTCGTGACGCCGCTGGTGGAGCGGGTCCGGGCACGGCTGGCCGACGCCGGCGGGGAGACCGGCCCGGCGGCCGTCGCGGCCGCGGTCCGCGCCGAGGCCGGCGGCGTCGCCTCCGACCTCGACGTGCTCGCCGCCCTCCGTACGCTGCGCCAGGAGTTCGTCGGCGCCGGTCCGCTGGACCCGCTGCTGCGCGATCCGAGGACGACCGACGTCCTGGTCACCGCCCCCGGCGCGGTGTGGGTCGACCGCGGGTCCGGTCTGCAGCGCACCGCCGTCACGTTCGCCGACGAGCCCGCGGTACGTCGGCTCGCGCAGCGGCTGGCGCTCTCGGCCGGGCGCCGGCTCGACGACGCCAGCCCCTACGTCGACGGCTGGCTGGCCGACGCCGGCGTCCGGCTGCACGCGGTGCTGCCCCCGGTCGCCGCGGACGGCACCTCGATCTCGCTGCGGGTGCTGCGCCCCGCCACGCACGACCTGGGTGAGCTGCGCCGCCTCGGCTCCCTGGACGCCGCGGGCGAGGCCGTGCTGCGCGCCGTCGTCGCGGCCCGGCTGGCCGTCCTGGTCGCCGGCGGCACCGGGTCGGGGAAGACCACGGTCCTCAATGCCCTGCTCAGCGCCGTCGACCCGGCCGAGCGGTTGGTCACGGTGGAGGACGCCGAAGAACTCCGGCCACGACACCCGCACGTCGTCCGGCTGGTGGCCCGGCCGGAGAACATCGAGGGCGCCGGCGGGGTGCCGCTGCGCGAGCTGGTGCGCCAGGCCCTGCGGATGCGCCCGGACCGGCTCGTGGTCGGCGAGGTGCGCGGCGCCGAGGTCTGCGACCTGCTGGCGGCCCTGAACACCGGCCACGACGGCGGCGCGTGCACCGTGCACGCGAACTCGGTGCGCGAGATCCCGGCCCGGATGCAGGCCCTCGCCGGGCTCGGCGGGATGTCGCCGGCGACGCTGCACAGCCAGCTCGCCGCCGCGGTGCAGGTGGTGCTGCAGATGCGCCGCCACCGCGACGGAGGGCGGGTGCTCGACGCCGTCGGGGTGCTGCACCGCGACGACGACGACGGCGTCTCGGTGTCCCCGGCCTGGACACGCGGGCGCGGAGCGGGGCCGGGACAGGACACGCTGCGCGGGCTGTTGACCGAGCGGGGGGTGACCCCGCCGTGGTGACCGGGTTCGGCGGTGCGGGCCCGGCACTCGCGCTCGGGGCGCTGGCCGCGAGCCTGCTCTGCCTGCCCCGGCCGCCCGGTCCGGGTCGTCTTGCCGGGCTGGCCGGGACGACCGGGTCCGCCCGGGCGGCGCGACGGTTCCCGGTCGGGCCGGCGCTGTCACTCGCCGGCGGGCTCGGCGGGTTCCTGCTTCTCGGTCCGGCGGGTGCGGTGTGCGGTCCGGCGGCGGTCGCGGTGGTGCGGCGCCGGCGCGACCGTGCCCGCGCGGAGCGGCTCCGCTCCGCCGCCGCGGCGGAGCTCGCCGAGGCCCTCTCCCGGATCACCGACGAGCTGCGCACGGGCGCCCATCCCGCGGCGGCGCTGGCCGGGGTCGCGCACGACGGGCCGATGGCCCGCGAGCTGCTGGGCCCGGCCGAGGCCGCGGCCCGCCTCGGCGAGCCGGTCCCGGGGGCACTGCGCCGGGCGGCGGCGGCGCGCGGGGCCGGGGACAGGGCCGCACACCAGGACGCGACCGCCGGCCGGGCCGGCACCGTGGCGGCGTCCGACCTGGAGCGGGTCGCGGCGGCCTGGGAGCTGGCCGACCGGCACGGCGCCCCGCTCGCCGACCTGCTCTCCGGCACCGGAGACGACATCCGCTGGCGGCTGGCCCACGGATCGCGGGTCCGCGCACAGCTGGCCGGTCCGCGCGCCACCGCGGCCGTGCTGACGATGCTCCCGCTGTTCGGCATCGGTCTCGGCCAGCTGATGGGCACCGATCCGCTCGGCGTGTTGCGGGAGGGTCTGCTCGGGCAGGGGCTCCTCGTCGCCGGGTGCGGGCTGACCGCGGCCGGGGTGCTGTGGTCGGAACGGATCCTGCGCGCGGCGGTGGCCCGATGAGTGCGCTCGTCCCGGCGCTCCTGGCCGGCGCCCTGCTGCTCGCCGGTGCCCGCACCGGACGGGCCCGCCTGATCCACCTGTCCGGCCGCGACACGGAGAGCCCGCCGACCGACGGCGCGGTGCGCACCCGCTGGGTCGTGATCGGTGCACTGGCCGCGGCCGCCGCCGTGTGGGCACTCGTCGGCGGCACCGGCGGCCTGGTCACCGGCATCGGCATCGGTGCCTCGGTGGTCGTCGCGGCCCGCCGGTGGGCGACCGCGTCCGGGCACCCCGGCACCGACACCGGTGACCTGGCCGCGGCCTGGGACCTGCTGGCCGTCTGCCTGCGCGTCGGGCTCGCGGTGCCGGTCGCGGTCGAGGCCGCCGCGCAGCGGCTGCCCGGCCCGGCCGGGGCGGCCCTGCGCAGGACCTCCGGGCTGCTCGCCCTCGGCGCGGGCGCGGAGCAGGCCTGGGAGGCGACCGCTCCGCTCCCGGAACTGGCCGCCATCGGCCGCGCCGCGAGCCGCTCGGCAGCGACCGGCGCGGCACTGCGCCGGACCGCCGAGGCCGAGGCCGCCCGCCTGCGCGCGGAGCTCGCCGACCTGGCCGAGGCGAAGGCGCAACGCGCCGCCGTCCGGATCACCGTGCCCCTCGGGCTCTGTTTCCTCCCGGCGTTCCTGGTCCTCGGGATCGCACCGGTCGTGATCGGCCTCGCCGGGGAGGCGTTCGCCCGGTGGTGACCACCACCGGACCCGTTCCGGGCGCATCCGCGCCCTCGACACAAGGAGCACCACGATGAACGACACCTCCACCACCGCCGTCCTGCGCGCCCGGCTCACCGGCCTGGTCCACGACGACGACGGGATGAGCACCGTTGAGTACGCCATCGGGACGGTGGCCGCGGCAGCGTTCGCCGCCGTTCTCTACGCCGTCGTGAGTGGCGACTCGGTCGTCGGCGCACTGACCGGCATCGTGCAACGTGCGCTGTCCACGACGTTCTGAGCCGGCCGTCGGCGCGGGCCCCTGCCAGGACCCCGACCGGGGCCCCGACCAGGCGCGCGACCAGAACTCCGACCGGGGATCGGTGACGGTCGAGGCCGCCGTGGCGATCGGGACGCTGGTGCTGGTCGCCTCCGCGGCGATCGGCGCCGTCGCGACCGTCATGGCCTCGGTCCGCTGCGTCGACGCCGCGCGCGAGCTGGCCCGGCTCGCCGCGCGCGGCGACACCGAGCGGGGCGTGGCGGCTGCGACCGGGATCGCTCCGGCGGGCTCGCGGATGGACGTACGCACCGAGGGCGACACCGTCGTAGTGGTGGTCTCCGTTGTTCCGGTGGGGCTGCTGCCGCTGGAGGTCAACGGCACCGCCACGGGGGTCGTCGAGCCCGGGGCGCTGCCCGATCCCGGGCCGCTGCCGGACCGCGCGCCGGCGAACGATGCCACCACCGGATCCGGAGCACCCCCGTGATCCGCGCGAGCCTGCTCGACGACGCCGGCTCGGCCACCGTCTGGGCCGCGCTGGTCTCCGGCGTGATCCTCGCGGTCGGCCTCGTCGGGGTGGACCTGGCATCCGGCGTCCGGGCACGGCACGTCGCCGAGTCGGCGGCCGACCTGTCCGCGCTGGCCGCGGCCGGCCACACCGTCGAGGGCGCCGACACGGCGTGCCGGGCCGCCCGGACCGTCGCCGGGAACACCGGTGCCGTCCTGCGCAGCTGCCGTCTGGACGGATGGGACGCGCTGGTGGAGGTCGAGGTCGACCGCGCCTGGACCATGCTCGGCCGAGGGCCGGCAGGAGCACGCGCGCGAGCCGGTCCGGTGCCCGTACCGGCGGCCGGCACGGGGTGATCAACATCTCGATGAACGGTCCAGGGGCCCAGGTGAACGGCGAGCGAACTTCGCGACATGGTCTCGGTCACCGAACCGGGCGCCGGGGTGCGGCTCATCGTCACCACGGAACCGATCGGCGACGCCTCCCCGGCCGAACCTGGCCAGGGCGGTCGACATCGGTCCTACTGGACGGGTCGCGTCATCGGGACGGCACATCAGGACCGATCTCGCGCCACCGGCACGCTCCCCAGACCGCGGTGGGGCCGGAGCGCTGGACGCATCCCCGTCCGGCACCACCGCAACGATGGTCGCCGCCGGTCCGCTCACCCCCCGACGAGCGGACCGGCGGCGCCCGCACCGGGCGGACCTGCGGCGCCCGCGCCGGTGGGCTCCCCCAGCGCATCGAGCACCAGGTCCAGCACCGCCACCGCGCCGGACTTGTCCAGGGGCGAGTTGCCGTTGCCGCACTTCGGGGACTGCACGCACGACGGGCACCCGGTGCGGCACTCGCAGTCGCGCACCGCGGCGCGGGTCGCGGCCAGCCACCGGCCCAGCACGGCGTGCCCGCGTTCGGCCAGGCCGGCGCCGCCGGGATGGCCGTCGTGCACGAACACCGTGGGCAGCCCGGTGTCCGGATGCAGCGCCGTGGACAGCCCTCCGATGTCCCACCGGTCGCAGATCGCGAACAGCGGGAGCAGTCCGATCGCGGCGTGCTCCGCCGCGTGCAGGGCGCCCGGGATCCGGGCCTGGTCCAGGCCGATCCCGGCCAGAGCCTCGACGTCGACCGTGTACCAGACCGCCCGGGTGCGCAGCGTCTGCACGGGCAGGTCCAGCGGCGTCGTGTCCAGCACGGTCCCGTCCGGGGTCCGGCGCCGGTAGCCGACCACCTGGCTGCTCACCGACACCTCGCCGAAGCAGACCCGCACCGGGCCGGTACGGCTCTGCGTGGCCACCTCGATCACCTCGACGTCGGAGACCGACTGGGCCTCGGTGCGCCAGTCCGGGTCCTCGGAGTGCACCAGAGCGATCCCGGCGTCGAGGTCCAGCTCGTCGACGACATAGCTCTCCCCACGGTGCAGGTACACCGCGCCGGGATGCGCGGTGCCCGGTGCGCTGGCGCCGTCGACCGTGCCGAGCATCCGCCCGGTCGCGGCCTCCACCATCGCGACCTGGCCGAGCCCGGATCCCCGGATGTCCACCGTCGTGGCCGGGCGCTCGCCGGTGTCGGGCCAGAACCAGCCCGCCGGACGCCGCCGCAGCACGCCGTCGGCGACCAGCTCGTCGAGCACCTCCTCGGCGGGCGCACCGCCGAACACCTCGGCCACGTCGACGGTCGTCAGCGGCATCTCCGCGGCCGCGCAGGCCAGCTGCGGGGCCAGCACGTAGGGGTTCGTCGGGTCCAGCACGCACGTCTCCACCGGCGCTCCGACCAGCGCGTACGGGTGGTGGACAAGGTAGGTGTCGAGCGGGTCGTCCCGGGCGACGAGCACGACCAGCGCCTCCTCGCGCTCCCGTCCGGCCCGCCCGGCCTGCTGCCAGAACGATGCCCGGGTGCCCGGGAATCCGGCGAGCACCACCGAGTCCAGGCCGGAGATGTCCACGCCCAGCTCGAGCGCGTTCGTCGTCGCGACCCCGAGCAGCTCGCCGCCGGCCAGCGCGGACTCCAGCGCGCGGCGTTCCTCGGGCAGGTAGCCGCCCCGGTAGGACGCCACCCGCTCGGCCAGGTCCGGGTCGATCTCGCGGATCTGGCGTTGCGCGCCCAGCGCGGTCAGTTCGGCGGCGCGGCGGGACCGGACGAAGGCCAGCGTCCGCGCCCCCTCCAGGACCAGGTCGGCGAGCATCCGGGCGGCCTCGCTGCCGGCGGCGCGGCGCACCGGGGCGCCGTTGTCGCCGGTGATCTCGTGCAGCAGCGGCGGTTCCCAGAACGCGACGGTCCGCCCGGCGTGCGGCGACCCGTCCTCGGTCACGGCGACGACGTCGCGCCCGGTGAGCCGGGAGGCGAACTCGGCCGGCCGGGCGACCGTCGCCGACGCCAGGACGACCACCGGGTGCGCGCCGTAGCGCGCCGCCACCCGCAGCAGCCGGCGCAGCAGCAACGACACGTGCGAGCCGAACACCCCGCGGTAGGTGTGGCACTCGTCGACCACGATGAACTGCAGCCGCCGGAAGAACCCCGACCAGCGGCCGTGCCAGGGCAGCAGCGAGCGGTGGATCATGTCTGGGTTGCTGAACACCCAGCGCGAGTGCCGCCGGATCCAGTCCCGCTCCTCCATCGGGGTGTCCCCGTCGAACGAGGCCGGTCGCACGCCGCTGATGGTCGTTCCGCTGGCGCTCCTCTCCGCACCGATGGTCGTTCCGCTGGCGCTCCTCTCCGCACCGATGGTCGTCCCGCTGGCGCTCCTCTCCGCCTCCCCCGCGATCTCGGACAGCGCGCGCAGCTGGTCGGCGGCCAGCGCCTTGGTCGGGGCCAGGTACAGGGCGGTCGCGCGCGGGTCCTCGTACAGTCCCGCGAGCACCGGAAGCTGGTAGACCAGCGACTTCCCGGACGCCGTCCCGGTCGCGACGACGACGTCGTGCCCGTCGTGCGCGAGCTGCGCCCCGTGGGCCTGGTGGCTCCACGGCCGGTCCACACCCCGCGCGGCCAGCGACGCACGCAGCGGATCGGGCGCCCAGTCCGGCCACTCGGCCACCCGGCCGTCCCGCGCCGGCAGCCGGATCACGTGCCGGAGGCTCTCCGGCTCATCGTCCTCCTCCGCTACGTCGGCGACCTCCGCATCGACGACGCCCGGCGGCCCCTCGCCGCCAGCCGGCGGCCCGGCGCCCGGCGGCCCGGCACCCGGCGGCCCGTCGCCGGAGGCAGGCGGCCCGCCGCCGGCGGCATGCACCGGATCGATCCCGGACCCGGCCAGCACCCGTCGCAGCAGCTCGAGCCCGCGTTCGGACCGGGCCGACGGCGCTCCGGGACCGCCGCCGACGGGGTCCGACATTCCCTGACCGACCGCCGACGTGTCCACGGGGAGCCAGGCTGGCACACCGGTCCGACAACGGCCGGGCCGCCGCCGCCCCACCCGGCCGCGCGGCAGGGCAACCGCTCTGTGTTGTTGATCACTACGGGAACCTTTTCGCCGGTTGTGATGCCCGCCGCAGTGCGAGGTGAGCCACACTTCTACACTGCACGCGCTCGGACACCGGACCCCTCCGGCCGGGCGCTGCACCCACGCGCGGCTCCGCCGCGCGCCTTGTCGACGCCAGGGATGCCGTCGTGGGCCCGCCCCCCCACCCCCGGCCGGGGGGGCGCCCCCCCCCCCGCCCCCCCCCACGGG
>JAKDNL010000320.1 GCA_030451825.1 Pseudonocardia sp.
GGCGGTATCCCGGCTATGCCGAGTTCCTCGCGACTGAGTCCGTGGAGGTGCTGGCCCCCGCGCGGGGATTTGTCGGCCGGCTGGTCGGCAGCGTCGGGACCGACTCCTCCGCGACGGTTCCAGTTTTCGAGAGTGGGGTCGAGCAAACCCTCTTCGAAGAGATCGGGCGGGTGCACCGTAGGCAAGGCCAGGACCTGACCGCCCTGCTTGCTGCCTACCGGATCGGGGCCAGTGTCGCGTGGCGGCATGTGACCGAGGCGGCCACGCAGGTCGGTGTCGGCGTCGAGTTGTTTCCGGAGCTGGCCGGGGCGGTGTTCGCGGCCGTGGATCAGCTCTCGTCGGCCTCGCTGCGGGGCTTCCTCGCTGAGCAGTGCGACACCGCCGCTACTCGCGACCGTCATCGCGCCGAGCTGGCCGAGTTGCTCGTGTCCGACCGCTGCGACTCCGACTCGGTCCGCGCCGCGGCGCAGCGGGCCGAGTGGGCGCTGCCCCAGCGGGCCGGGGTCGTCTTGGTCGACCCGGACAACGAGGTCGCCCGGCGTCAGCTGGCCCGGCTGGGCGAGGCCTGCCTGTGGGTCCGTCGTCGCGACGCCTTGATCGCCATCGTCGCGGACCCGTCGGGGCCCGGGCAACGCCCACGGCTGGGAAACCTTCTCGGTGGTACGTCCGCGGTCGTCGGGGAAAGCGTCGCCCTCGACGAGCTCCCCGCCAGCCTGCGCCGGGCCGAGGTCGCGGCTCGGCTGCGGCGCGCCGGGCGCCTGCGGGCCGGTCGAGACCCGCTGTTTGTCGCAGAGCACCTGGCCGGGCTGATCGTGCACCAGGACGAGAACCTGTTGGCCAGCCTGCGCCGGGCCTACCTGGCCCCGCTGGCGAGTCTGCCCCGGTCCACGCGGGAGCGCCTGGAGCCGACCCTTTTGTGCTGGCTGGAGCACATGGGTAACCAGAAGACGATCGCCGCGCAGCTGCACGTGCACCCGCAAACGGTCCGCTACCGGCTCGGCCAACTCCGGGAGCTGTTCGGACCCGGCCTCGACGACCCTGACACCCGCGCGGCGTTGCTGGTAGCGCTGGCCTGGGGCGGACCGGCCAACACCGAGCCAGCCACGCCACACGGACCCGGCCCCGGCCCGGAACCCGGCCTGCTGCCCGCGCCCCGGACGGGATCGGGGCCCCGCCCCGAATAGACCTCGAGCGCCGACGACGCTGCGCGACGGGGATCGCCGGCCCAGGCGCACCGGTGCGCCCCCGCGCCGGCACCCGGGCGCGGCACCGACCCGGTAGGCGGGCAGGCTGCTGCGGGCGCGGCCGGCGTGCACGAGCGAGGGGTCGCTCGTCCACGACGCCGGGTCGTGGCGAGACAGCTTGGCCGCCGTCTGGGCGGGTGACCAACAGGCTGGGAGTGGGCAGAGCCCGAGCGCAGGGATGGTCGAGATGAAATCATGAATCGATGAGTGATCGTCGCCCGTACCGGGTGGTGTTTCGCCGGGCCAGGGACAGCGGTCGTACCGGGACGATCGTGGTGCGCCGCGAGGACACCGCCCACGACGAAGCACGCCGAATTGCCGCGACCGGGGGCACCGCCCACGTCCAGTACGTCCACCGCGACGGGCGGCGCGAAACCCTCGCCAGCTACACAGACGACCAGACTCCGCAGTGACCCGAACTCCGCCGCGACCCGAGGGCCACATGCCGATCACCGACAGCGGCGACAAGCTCCGGCGCCGCGCCGGCACAGCCAGCCAGGAGCAGCGCGCCCGGGTGTGCCAGGCGCACCCCCGGCAGCGGCCGACCCCGGCGGGCTGGGGCCGCCTTATGACCTCTTGACCTACGACCGAGGGCACTTTGAGAGTGCTTTTCGGGGCATCGACAATCCGTCGGTGATGCCAAAGTCGCAAGAATGGCCGCAGTCCGCGCTCAAGGACGCGGGCTGCCGCCGCGCCCGGGCGACTGCTGTTCGCCGTCTGGACTTCGCTGTCAGCCGGCCCGAAGATCCCATGCGAAGATCACACGTCCGCTAATCCGGAGTTCCTGATGACATCGCGGCGTGGACCGGCTCGCGGCGCTCACTCCTCGCCCGAACCTCCTCGGACCCCGCCGGGGGGCCGAACGCCCATCAGCGGAGCATCAGCCAGGATCGGCGAGGGTGTGACGGCGCCTCCGGGGCTGCCTGCGGCCCAGGAAGGTGTCGGTGTCGCGGCGCACAGGGACGCCCCCCGCTCGCTGCGCTGCGCCCTGCCAGCGTGCTGCCACTGGTCAGGCGGGCGGCCATCGGAGGTCTCGACGGGCTCTCGGAATGCCGGGTCGATGGTCACGGTGGTCTCGGTAAACGCGTTACCGACCGGGCGAGCTTAGCTCAGCCACGCAGGCGGCGGGCTCGGCGAAGGGCCGCAGGTCGGTCACGGTGAGCGGCGCGTCGAGTTCGGCGAGGGCGCCTTGCATGAGTCCGAGGTGCAGCGTGCAGACCAGGTCCTGGTGGGGTTCGGCGAGCTCGAGGAACGGGCAGTGCCGCAGCCGGATCCGTTCGGGGCCCTCGTGCTGGTCGGCGGCGGGTTCGGGGGCGAAGTCCAGCTCGTCGAGCATCGTGGTGAGCCGCTCGAGGGCCTCGGTGGCGTCCACCTGGCGAAACGGTGTCGGCCGGGTGACCAGATGTGCCCCCCAGGCCCGCCCCGCCGCGCTCCCGGCGGCGGACGGCTCCTGCACACGCCTCAGGTACCCGAGCAGGATCTCGGCCAGCAACCGATACCGACGGGCGCCACCCTGCGCCCGACCGGGCCGGGCCCGGTAGGCGATCCGGGGCGGCCGCGCCCCGAGGGCGCCTGCGTGACCCGCTCCAGGATCCCGTCCTCCACGAGCCCGTCGAGATGGAACCGCGCGGTGTTGGCGTGTACCCCGACCTGCTCGGCGACCTCGGCCACCCCGATCGGGCCGTCGGCGTGCTGGATCGCGGCCAGGACCCGCTCGCGAATCCCTTGCCGCGCAAGGAGTCGCGAACCTGGTGCCACCGACCAAGGCCGGACGCAAGACCATGCCCCGCGCCCTGCAGAAGGTCATCGCCGAGTGGCGCAACCGGGTCGAGACCACCTTCCACAAGCTCACCGACACCATGGAACTGGCCCGCCACGGCGCTCACACCTTCCACGGCCTGCTCACCCGCACCGCCGCGACCATCGCTGCACATAGCCTCGCCCTGACCGCGTTATCCACGAGCTGAACCCACAGAACGCGCCTCAGACCCGCGGCCCAGCAGCTGCGCGGCGGCGGCGAGGGCGCGCCGGGCCCACTGCGTGACCAGTTCGAGGAGCTGGATCGCGTACTGCAGCAGTGAGCTTGACCCCTGACACCGGACACGTCACCTGAGGTGGACCCGGTCCGCCAGGGAGGATGTCGTTCGTGCCTGCACCTCACCCGCCGGAGTTCCGGCGTCGCGCCGTGGACCTCGCACGTGCCGGCGACAAGCCGGTGTCTGCGATCGCGAAAGAACTGTCGATATCCGAGTCGTGCTTGCGGAACTGGATGGCCCAGGCCGACGCCGACGACGGCGTCACCGATTCACGGGTGAGCAGTGCTGATAAGCGCGAGCTGGCCGAGCTCCGCAAGGAGAAACGCCGCCTCGAGGTGGAGAACGAGATTCTCAAGCGTGCGGCCGCCTATTTCGCCCGGGAGAATGTTCTCCCAAAGTAGTTTTCCCGCTGGTCCGTGAACTTGCCGACGACGGATTCGACGTCGCGGTGATCTGCCGGGTCCTTGGCGTGCGCCGCCAGGGCTACTACGAATGGCGATCCGGACACATATCTGTCCGTGCGCAGGAGAACGAGTTGCTGCTCAAACACATCGTGAAAATTCACGAAGGATCTCGGGGAACGTACGGGTGGCCGCGCGTGCACGCTGAGCTCACGCTCGGGCTGGGGCAGGTGGTCAACCACAAGCGCGTTGCCAGGGTGATGCGCGAGGCCGGGATCCAGGGCCTCTACCGGCGACGACGTCGTGGCTGCACGGTCCGCGACCCGCACGCGGAGCCCTACGCCGACCTCGTCGACCGGGACTTCACCGTCGACGGTCCGGACGAGTTGTGGTGTACCGACATCACCGAACATCCCACCCAGGAAGGAAAGATTTATTGCGCCGCAGTTCTTGACGCCTATTCGCGACGCGTGGTGGGCTGGTCGATCGATGACAACATGCGCACCGAACTCGTCACCGACGCGCTCGGCATGGCCATCACGCGTCGTAGCCCCGTACCGTACTCGGCGATCCTACATTCCGACCACGGAGCGCAATTCACATCCTGGGCGTTCGGGCGCCGACTGATCGACGCCGGACTCGTTGGCTCCATGGGCTCGATCGGTGATTGTTACGATAACTCGATGGTCGAGTCCTTCTGGGGCACGATGCAACTGGAGCTCCTCGACTCCAGGACCTGGAAAACCCGGGCCGAGCTTGCCAACGCGATATTCGAGTGGATAGAATGCTGGTACAACCCGATCAGACGTCATTCCAGCATCGGAATGCTCAGTCCGGTCGGCTACGAAGCGGCCCACACCCCGCCACACCAAGATCACTGACCCCACACCGTCAGTGTCCGGCGTAGGGGGCCAAGCTCACAGCTGGCTCAGGCCCGCGCCGACACGAACCCCGAGGGCGAGCTCTCCCTCGCCGTCGGTGTCACTGCTGTTGGTGTCGGTGTCTGGCTGCTCGGCGCGGTCGGGCTTGCCGGTCAGCGCCGCGGTCAGCCCCATCGAGCTATCGCCCGCGGCCACCGATTCCAGCCGGCCCGAGAGCCCGTCCACGGTCGCCAGGGCCCGGTGGACCACGGCGTCGAGGACTCGATGCGCCAATTGTGGCGCCAGCTCCTGGGCCACGTCGCGGGCGAGCGCCGAAACTGCTCCCGGGGTTCCTGACGTCGATGGCGTGGTGATCGGTGCTGGCGCGCCGGCGCCGGTGGCTTGGCTGTCTCGGGGCAAAGCGGTGGCCTGTGCCATGACTGTTCGTCCTTCCCGCGAGCGGGGACGTCTCTGGGTGCCTGCGCGTTCCCCTCTGGCGCGCAGGCCGGGGGACGGCGCCTGCGCGAACGTAGCCGTACAGGCCGGAC
Organism: Pseudonocardia sp.; assembly: GCA_030451825.1. Lineage (GTDB taxonomy): Bacteria > Actinomycetota > Actinomycetes > Mycobacteriales > Pseudonocardiaceae > Pseudonocardia. The sequence goes on from JAKDNL010000320.1 coordinate 5,090, forward strand.
GCGAAACCGCGGCGGGCCCAATTACCGACATTCGCCCGAAGCCCGGGCGCACACGGCCTACGCGTGTTGCGCTGGATGCCGCCGAATGACAGAGCTGGATGCCGCCGAAAGAGAAAACGGCCTGATTCGCACGGCCCGAGTGCGCTCACCTCACCCGAAAGATCACATCCGTGACATCCGGCCCGGGATCTCTTTGTTGAATCAACAGAAAAGGTCGATCACCGACATCGTTGATCATCGACGCCGGGGGGATGCGCGGGCGGCGCTGAAAATCCTGTTGGTTGCCCGCTGATGCCGGTCGTCGGTGATCGTTGGAGGTCGTGAGTCAGCAGGGCACTGAGGGCCGCGCTCCTGGGAGCTTCAGTGTTGCTTCGAGCACGCGGATCAGATTCGCCTGTCCCTTGCGGCCCTCGCGGGCAACCGCCTACCGGTCGGATGTCGAGGAGGGCGTGATGCTGCAGGAGGACACCCAGGTTGAGGAGGTCATCGCGCGGGTCGCGGCGTTGGACATCGGCAAGGCCGAGTTGGTGTGCTGCGCCCGGGTTCCGCACGAGGGGAAACCGGGCCGACGTCTGCAGGATGTGGAGACCTATTCCACGATGACCCGCTCCCTGCTGGGGATGGCCGATCACCTGCGCTGTCTGGGGGTGACCCGGGTGGTGATGGAAGCGACCTCAGACTACTGGAAGCCGGTGTTCTACCTGCTGGAGGCGGCCGGGTTCGAGACGTGGTTGGTCAATGCCCGCGACGTCAAGCACCTGCCGGGGCGCCCGAAGACCGACAAGCTCGACGCGGTGTGGTTGTGCAAGGTCGCCGAGCGGCAGATGCTGCGGCCCAGTTTCGTGCCCCCGCCCGAGATCCGCCGGCTGCGTGATGTGGCCCGGTACCGGGTGGACCTGGTCGAGGCACGGACCGCGGAGAAGCAGCGCGCCGAGAAGCTTCTCGAGGACGCCCAGATCAAGCTCTCGGTCGTTGCCTCGGACATCTTCGGGGTGTCCGGGCGGGAGATGATGGCGGCGCTGGTCGCCGGGCAGCACGATCCCGCGGTACTGGCGCGGATGGCCCGAGGCCGGATGCGCGGCAAGATCAGCGCGCTGGAGGAGGCGTTCCGCGGACACTTCACCGGCCCTCACGGGTTCCTGCTGGCCAAGATGCTAACGGGGCTCCGCCCCAGCCCGACAAGGGGTGCCTTGGTCGGGTTGGTGTCGCGGGCTCCGGTCGGGCGAGGTGAGACCGTGACCGGCGGGCCGGTCCGGTGTATGAACCGCATCGAGGCGGTTGGTTGGCCTGCTGGCCGCCCGTCCGACCGGAGCCCAGCGATGACCGTAGCGCGCACCGTCGCCGATGTCCTGACCGATCATGTGGTCTTCGAGATCGAGTGCATCGACCGGATGTATCTCAACGTCTACGTGCCCGGGCTGCAGTACGCGGCCGGGCTGGTCGCCTACGTGCACCGCCAGCTGGATCTACCGATCGCCTCGACCGCCCCCTTGGGGAAGATCAGCGACGGATTCACCGCGGCCTTGCACCGCTTCGCCCGCGACCAGCGGGTGCCGTGGGTGGATTCGTGAAGGGCCAGCGCAAAGACGACCTCGCCCACGAGCACTTGGCCCGCTTCGATCGCGACGAGGGGGTGCTGTTCATCGGGCGCGCCCAGGAGAAGACCGGGCTGTTCCGCACCGAGAAGCGCCGCGGCGTCGACGGGCGGGCCTACCCGTGGATCGTGCGCTCGACCGGGGTGGTCAACCACTTCTACGTCTACGCCGTCGATGCTGACTTCGGACCGTTCTTCCTCAAGTTCTGCTCCTACTTCCCCTACAACGCCCGGCTCTGCATCAACGGCCACGAGTGGGCCAAACGCCAGGCCACCCGGGCCGGGATCGCCTACACCGCGCTGGACAACGGGTTCGCCAGCTGCGACGACCCGGCCACGCTGCAGGCCCTCTGCGACTGGCTCGGACCCGCCCAGATCCAGGCGCTGCTCGACAAATGGCTGGCCATCCTGCCCGGCGCGTTCACCGAGCACGACCGAGCGGCCGGCTACCGCTACGAGCTCTCGGTCCTGCAGGCCGAGTTCTCGCTGACCCAGGTGCTCGACCAGCCGGTCTCCGGGCGGGTGTTCTTCGAGCAGGTCATCCGCGACAACCTCGACGCCGGACGCCCCGACCAAGTCAGCCTGATCTTCGACCGCCGGCTGATGCGCCGGGGCCCGCGGGCCACTCCGGGCCGGTTCCGCACCCGGGTGATCACCGACGGGGTCACACCGAGCGTGCACATCGACTACAAGCACACCAAGATCAAGCAGTACCACAAGGAAGGACGTGCCCTGCGGACCGAGACCACCATCAACGACACCGGCGACTTCGGGATCAAGCGACGGCTGACCCATCTGCCCGCGCTGCGGGAGATCGGCTTCTCTGCCAACAGGCGCCTACTCGGCGTCCAACGACTCAGCCACAACCCGATCCGCGCCGCCGAAGCCTTCACCGCCGTCCACGAGCCCAGCATCACCGACCACGGCGCCCGCATCGCCGGGCTCCGCCTCGGTGACCGCCGCGCCCACGGCCTGCTCCAGGCACTACTGACGTTCCGGCTGCTACCGAACGGATTCCTCAACCGCGACCTACGCGCCCTGCTCGCCGAACTCCTCGGCCGCAGGCCCGACCAGATCACCGCCGGTCAGATCAGCTACGACCTGCGCCGCCTGCGCGCCCACGGACTCATCACCCGCATCCCCCGCAGCCACCGCTACCGCGTCACCGACACCGGCCTGCACC
>JAKDNL010000321.1 GCA_030451825.1 Pseudonocardia sp.
CGGAATGTGGTGCACGGTTTGGTTGCCGCGGGCATGGGGGGGCCGTAGGGGGCCTCGGTTGGCTGGGCCCCGGGGGGGCGGGGGGTCGCCGCGCACGAGGTTGAGCCGGCCGGACAGGTTGGCGATGCGCATGAACGGTCTCCTTCGGGTTCTAGGCCGTGGCGGTCTCGCCGCCGCCGGCATCGGCCGTGTCGGCTTCGATGGCGGCGATGACGATCTCGGCGGTGCGATGGATGTGGTCGAGGTGCACCCGGCAGGCGAGGTCGGCGTCGCGGGCGACGGTCGCGTCGAAGATCGCCCGGTGCTCGCCGGCGACGTCGCGACGGCCACCGTCGTAGCGGTGTGACCAGTGCCGGTACAGGGCCGCGCACTCGCCCAGGTCCGCGGCCATCTCGATCAGCCGCGGACTGCCGCAGCCGGACATCGTCGCCGCATGGAACGCGCTGTGCGCCCGTGCCCAGTCGTCGCTGAGCACGTCGTCGTTCCCCGGCGCGGTCATCGGGGTGTTGGCCAGCCGGTGGTGGGCGGCCACGAGCTCGCTCTCCCAGGCGAGATCGCCCCGCTCGATCGAGCGCCGCAGCGCCGCGGTCTCGACCAGGCCGCGCACGTCGGTCAGGTCGGCGAGGTCGGCCGGCGTGGTCGCGACGACGGCGAAACCCTGCTGCGGCGACGCCCGCACGAGCCGTTCCCCGGCCAGCCGGTTCAACGCCTCCCGCACGACGTTGAGGCTGACCCCCTTCGCCGCCGCCAGCTCGGAGGGGCGCAGCCGCTGACCGGGCGCGAACCGCCCGCCGAGGATGTCGGCGCGCAGGCAGCCGTAGGTGCGCTGGGTCAGCGACGGCGACGAGGACGGACGAGGTGGCATGACACGATCCTACGATAGATCCACCATCTCTGTAAATATGGATTTTTCGTTGACGAGTGGATGACATCGGCGTAGAACGGTTCGCAACGGTGGTCCCTGCCACACAGCCCGGCCGCCGCTACCGGATCCACGACCAGGGAGAGGTGCCCACGATGGCGCTGCACGGACTGGCCTCGGTGACGGTCGGCGTACCCGACGTGGGATCGACGACCGCCTACTACTCCGACTTCGGGCTCACCCCGCACGACGACGGCTGGCTCTCCAGTACCGACGGCGGCCGGCAGCTGCGCCTGGTCTCCCGCCCGCGACGTGAGCTGGTCGAGCTCGTGGTCCGCGCCGGGAACGCCGACGACCTGGGCCGGATCGCCGCGTCGCTGAGCCGCCTCGGGCTGCCCCACGAGCTCGACGGCGACCAGCTGACCGCGGTCGAGCCGGTACTCGGGGCCCGGGTGATGGTCCGCGTGGCACCACCGGTGGTCGAGTCCGCCGCCGCGCGGGCGGCCTACAACGGCCCGGGCCGACTCGAACGCAGCGGCCGGCGAGCCGAGGGCGTACTTCGCACCGGACCGGTGCGGCCCACCCGGCTCGGGCACGCCGTGCTCGGCACCACGAACCTGCAGGCCAGCAAGACCTTCTTCGTCGACGGGCTGGGCTTCAAGGTCTCCGACTACATCAGCGACCAGGGCGCGTTCATGCGCTGCTCCACCGAGCACCACAACGTGCTCGTGCTGGCCGCGCCGGTGAACTTCCTGCACCACACCTCGTGGCAGGTCTCCGACGTCGACGAGATCGGCCGCGGCGCCACCCACATGCTGGAGAACAACCCCGAGCGCCACGTCTGGGGACTGGGCCGCCACCACGCCGGCTCGAACTTCTTCTGGTACCTCAAGGACCCGGCCGGCAACTTCAGCGAGTACTTCGCCGACATGGACTGCGACATCGACGACGCACTGTGGCGCCCGGAGGTCTTCGAGGGCCACGAAGGCCTCTATAACTGGGGACCCCCGCCGCCACCGTCGTTCCTGCACCCCGACGACCTGGCCGAGCTGATGGCCGGCAGCCACTCGGGGCACTGACCACCTCCACCCTCCATTTCCCTCGTCGCCGGACGCCGCCGCGTCCCGGCGCGGAGAGGCGCACCCTGATGCAGACCATCGACACCGACGTCCTGGTCGTCGGAGCCGGACCGGCCGGCCTGACAGCTGCCGCGCTCCTGGCCCGCGACGGCATCGACGCGATCACCGTCACCAAGTTCTCGGGCACCGCGCACACCCCGCGGGCGCACATCACCAACCAGCGCGCCATGGAGGTCTTCCGCGACCTCGGCATCGAGGACCGCGTCCGGCAGGTCGCGCTGCCCGACTACTGCATGGGCGAGAACGTGTGGGCCACCAGCATCGCTGGACGCGAGCTGGCCCGGATGAAGGCCTGGGGCACCGGCTCTGAGCGCAAGGGCGACTACGAGGCCGCGAGTCCCTGCACGATGGGCAACGTCGGGCAGCACGAGCTCGAACCCGCGATCCTCGAAGCCGCCCTCGGGTTCGACGCCGACATCCGCTTCGACACCGAACTGGTCGAGCTCACCCAGGACGAGCATGGCGCCCGGGCCGTGGTGCGACACCGTCACACCGGGGAGACCACCACGATCAACTCCCGCTTCGTCATCGGCGCCGACGGCGGCCGCAGTACCGTCGCCGAGCAGCTGGCGTTCCCGTTCGAAGGGGAATCGGGCCTGGGCTACGCGGTCAACGTGTGGATCGAGGCCGACCTGACGAAGTACCGCGAGCAGCGCCCGGGCGCGCTGTTCTTCACCATCCAGCCCGGCCGGGACTTCTGGCTCGGCGCCGGCACGTTCGTCACCGTCAAGCCGTGGACCGAGTTCGTGCTCATCGTGGTCTACGACCCCGCGGTGGAGCAGATCGACCTCGGCGAGGACGCGATGCGCCTGCGGGCGCGCAAGGTGATCGGCGACCCGGATGTGGACATCCGGATCAAGGACATCAGCCAGTGGCAGCTCAACCACCAGGTCGCCACCCGATACCGCCAGGGACAGGCCTTCCTCATCGGCGACGCCGCGCACCGCCATCCCCCCGCCAACGGGCTGGGCAGCAACACCTCGGTTCAGGACGCTTACAACCTGGCCTGGAAACTTTCTCTCGTCGTGCGCGGCAAGGCCTCCGATGCGCTGCTCGATACCTATCACGACGAGCGCCAGCCCGTCGGACGGCAGGTCATCGACCGCGCCTTGGACAGCGTCGGCATCTTCGGCCAGATCCCCTCGATCTTCGGAGTCCAAGCCGGGCAGAGCGACGACGACGGCCAGGCCGGCTTGGAGGAGTTCTTCTCCGACAGTGACGAAGGCCGGCACCGGCGCGCGCACCTGCAGGAGGCTCTGGCCGAGAACCAGTACCACTTCAACGCCCACGGCGTGGAACTCGGCCAGCGCTACACATCGCACGCCGCCGTCACCGACGGAGCTCCGGCCCCCGGGCACACCCGGGACCCCCAGCTGTACTACCAGGCCACCACCTACCCCGGCGCCTATCTGCCCCATGCCTGGCTCGTTCACCGCGGCCAGACGGTCTCGACCCTCGATCTCGCCGGGCAGGGCATGTTCACCGTCGTCGCCGGCACCGGAGGGCAGGCCTGGCTCGACGCCGCCGAAAAGCTGGGGATCGAGCTGGGCATCGACATCGCCGCGCGGGCGATCGGGGCCGGCCTGGACTACGACGACGTCTACGGCGACTGGGGCCGGCTGCGCGAGATCGACGACCGCGGCGCCCTGCTGGTGCGCCCGGACCGCTACATCGCCTGGCGCAGTGCCGACCGCGTCGAGGACCCCGCCGCGGAGCTGCGGCGGGTCCTGCACCAGGTACTGGCCACCACCTGACCCACCTCATCAAGGAGTCATCGGACATGGAAATCGGACTACTGATCCTGCGGCTGGGCCTGGCAGCGCTGCTGTTCGGGCACGGCGCGCAGAAGATGTTCGGCTGGTTCGGCGGGCTCGGCCCCACCGCAACCGGCGGTGTGTTCGCGCAGTGGGGCCTTCGCCCCGGCCGGCTACTGGTGCTGCTCGCCGCGGGCACCGAACTACTCTCCAGCCTGCTACTAGCTCTCGGCCTTCTCACCGCACTCGGCGCAGCCCTCGCGATCGGGGCCATGACCGTCGCCGCCTCGGTCACCGCCGCCAACGGACTCTGGGCACAGAAGGGCGGCTTCGAGCTACCACTGGTCTACGCCGGGATCGCCGCCGGAATCGCGTTCACCGGACCCGGACCATGGTCGATCGACGCCGTCACCGGCCTGACCGGCCTGACCGGGACCGGCTGGGGCGCCGCGGCGCTGGTCGTCGGCCTCGCCCCCGGCGCCGCCATTGCCGCCTACGGAGCCCGCAATCGTCGCACCGCCACCACGACTGCCACCAGCGCCGCTTAGGAGCCCACCATGCCCCACCCAGACGAGCACGTCGTCATCATCGGCGGATCTCGCGGACTCGGATTCGAGATCGCCAAGGCCAGCGTCGCCGCCGGCGCCCGGGTCACCATCACCGGCCGGGACCACGCCGCCACCCAGGCCCGCGCCAAGGAACTCGGCGACTCCGCCACCGGTGCCGGGTGCGAGCTCACCGACCCCGACTCGATCGCCGCCCTGTTCGCCGGCATCGAGCGCGTCGACCACCTCGTGCTCGCGGCGCTGGACCGCGACCACAACACCATCGCCGAGTTCCGCGCCCGCGACTGTGCGACCACCATGATGATGAAGACCGTCGGCTATGCCACCGCCGTCGCCGAGGCCGCGCCGAAGCTCGACCCCGACGGTTCGGTCGTGCTGTTCAGCGGGCTCTCGATGCTGCGCCCGGTGCCCGGATCCACGACCATCTCCATGGCCAACGCCGCCATCATCGGCCTGGTCAACACGCTAACCGTTGAGCTCGCACCGGTGCGCGTCAACGCCGTCACTCCCGGCATCGTCGGCGGCACCGAGGCAGTCGACCAGGCCGACCCCGTCCGGGCCGAGTGGTACGAGGCGATGCGCCGGCGCACACCGGCCAAGCGGCTGCCCAGCCCGGACGACATCGTCGCAGCGGTGACCCTGCTGCAGGACTGCCGCGGCATCAACGGCACCAACCTGCTCGTCGACGCCGGCATGCACCTCGCCTGAGGCGGGACACCGCCGGGGCAGGCGAGCAGCAGCTCGGGATTCGAGCGAACGGCCCCTCCACAGCTTCCACTCAAGGACGGTCGATATGGGACACCTGGACGGAAAGATCGCCTTCATCACGGGTGCCGCCCGCGGGCAAGGTCGCGCGCATGCCCTGCTGCTCGCGGAAGAGGGCGCGGACATCATCGCCACCGACATCGCGGCACCGGTTGACACGGTCCGATACCCGGCATCAACGCCCGAGGACCTGGCCGAGACGGTCAAGTCGGTCGAAGCACTTGATCGGCGCATCTACTCCTTCGTCGCCGACGTTCGCGATTACAACAGCCTGCAAGCCGGCCTTGCAGACGGAGTCGCCGAACTTGGTGGCCTCGACATCGTGGTCGCCAACGCCGGCATCTGTAACGACATCGCGCCGTCCTGGGAAATCGGGGAATCCGACTGGCAGGCAACCCTCGACGTGAACCTCACCGGCGTGTGGCACACCGCCAAGGCGGCAGCCAAGCACCTGATGGACCGAGGTCCCGGCGGATCACTCATTCTCATCAGCTCGACATCGGGATTTCGAGGCATCCCCAACCTCGCGCCCTACAACGCGGCCAAGCACGGCGTACTCGGGCTCGCGAAAACACTGGCCAACGAACTCGCTCCGTACCGCATCCGGGTCAATTCCATTCACCCGGCCACCGTACATACGATCATGATCGACAACGAGTCGACCGCCAGGGTGTTCCGACCTGACCTCGACAACCCCACTCTCGACGACTCTCTCGACGCGCTGCGCAAGGTCAACCTGTGGGATACCCCCTACGTGCAAGTGGAGGACATCGCCAATGCGGCCCTCTTCCTCGCTTCCGACAACTCTCGCTACATCACCGGTGCCGCACTCCCCGTTGATCTGGGAATGAAGGAGAAGTACTCCGGCCTTTAACTCCCGCGGCAATCTGTTCCGCTACTTATCTACCACAAGCGCGTTACGTCGAACGGAACGTTGCATGTGCCTGACCTCGTAAGACACCTTGCCTGATCAATAGTCGTATAACCGCACATACCGGAGCACACCGCGATGCAGACAATCGACACCGACGTCCTGGTAGTCGGAGCCGGGCCCGCCGGCCTGACCGCCGCCGCACTGCTCGCCCGCGACGGGATCGACGCGATCACCGTCACCAAGCACCCCGGCACCGCGAACTCGCCGCGGGCGCACATCACCAACCAGCGCACCATGGAGGTCTTCCGCGACCTCGGTATCGAGGACGCGGTCCGCGCCGTCGCCACCCCGAACGAGCTGATGGGCACCAACGTCTGGTCGACCAGCTTCGCCGCACCCGAACTCGCCCGGCTGCAGACCTGGGGCACCGCGGTGGACCGGATCTCCGACTACGCCGCGGCCAGCCCCAGCCTGATGTGCAACATCCCCCAGCACGTCCTCGAACCGGTCATCCTGGACGGCGCCCGCGCCGCCGGCGCCGACATCCGGTTCTGCACCGAGCTCGTCTCGATCAGCCAGGACGCCGACCGGGTGCACGCGGTGGTGCACCGCCGCGACACCGGTGAGGACTACGCCATCCGGGCCCGCTACGCGATCGGCGCCGATGGCGGCCGCAGCCGGGTCGCCGAGCAGCTCGGGTTCGGCTTCGACGGCGAGACCGGGCTCGGCGCGGCCGCGAACGTCTGGCTCGAGGCCGACCTGACCCGCCACTGCGCCCACCGCCCCGGCACCCTGTACTGGATGTGCCGGCCCGGCAACGACTACTGGGTCGGCAGCGGCACCTGGATCTGCGTCAAACCCTGGACCGAATGGGTGCTGCTGTTCATGTACGACCCGGCCGAGGAACCCGACCTCAGCGAGCCCGCGGTCCGCGAACGCGCCCGGGTGACCATCGGCGACCCCGACGTCGACATCCGGATCAAGGCCGTCAGCACCTGGCAGATCAACCACGTGGTGGCCACCCGGTACCGGCAGGGGCGGGTGTTCCTGGCCGGCGACGCCGCGCACCGCCACCCACCGGCCAACGGGCTGGGTACCAACACCTCGGTCCAGGACTCCTACAACCTGTGCTGGAAGCTCGCCGCGGTGCTGCGCGGCCGGGCCGGGTCCGCGCTGCTGGACTCCTACCACGCCGAGCGCCACCCGGTCGGGCGCCAGGTCGTCGACCGCGCGATGAAGAGCGTCGCCGACATGGCCCCCATCTCGGCCGCGTTCGGGTTCCGTCCCAGCCAGACCGCCGACGAGGGCTGGGCCGGCCTGGACGAGCTCGCCGCGGACAGCGACCGGGGACGACGGCGCCGCGAAGAGCTCGCCGAGGCGGTGGAGCTGCAGAACTACCAGTTCAACTGCCACGGCGTCGAGCTCGGGCAGCACTACCGGTCGTGCGCCATCCTCGACGACGGGACCACGACGCCGGAGCCCGACCGTGACCCCGAGCTGTACTACCGGCCCACCACCCACCCCGGTGCGCGGCTGCCGCACGCCTGGTTGCAGCACGGCACCGAGCCGGTCTCCACCCTCGACCTGTGCGGCCCGGGCCGCCTGACCCTGCTGACCGGGATCGGCGGACGGCCCTGGTGCGACGCCGCCGCCACGGTGGTCGCCGACCTCGGGATCGACCTCGCCGCCCACGCGATCGGCCCCGGCTGTGACCACCAGGACGCCGCCGGTGACTGGGCCCGCCTGCGCGAGATCGAGGAGAACGGCGCCCTGCTCGTCCGGCCCGACGGCCACATCGCCTGGCGCCACGCCACCCTCGCCGCCGACCCCGCGACCGCACTGCGGGAGGCGGTCACCGCCGTGCTCGACCACCGCAACGCCACCCTGCCCGCCCTT
>JAKDNL010000907.1 GCA_030451825.1 Pseudonocardia sp.
CCCGTCGACGACGACGCACCTCGCCGACGCCGCGGGGGCAAGGAGCGGGTCAACCAGGCCAGCGCGCCGCGGCAGGGCCACCGCGAAGCCGGCCGCGGCTGGGCCGCGGTCGACGCCTCGAGCCGGGCGCCGACCTACCGGGCCACCACCTCAGAGATCGGCGGCCTGTTCCCGCTGCTGGCCTCCAACGGCGTCCCCGCCATCGGCGCCCGGCTGGGCTACGACACCCAGTCCGGGGGCGCGTTCTACGTCCACCCCACCGAGTGGGTGCTGCGCCAGATGGTCACCAACCCGAACATGGTCGTGTTCGGCGAACCCGGCCGCGGCAAGTCCTCCACCGTCGTCGCGCTGATGCTGCGCATGATGCTCTTCGGGGTCCGGTCCCTGATCTCCGGTGACGTGAAGGGCGAGTACACGCCCCTGCTCAAGGCCCTGGGGATCACCCCGATCGCGCTCGGGCGCGGTAGCCCGCACCGGCTCAACGCCCTCGACCTCGGCCCGATCCGGACCCGCTGGACCCACTGGGGTACGGAGCGCCAGCGCGAGGAGCTCACCGGGATCCTCGCCCGCTGGACCCGGCTGCTCACCGCCCTGGCCGAAGCCCAGGGCTATGCGCCGACGGTCACCGACGAGCTGGTCATCTCCACCGTGCTCACCCGCCTCGTCGGCGCCGAGCAGGGCAACGACGAACTGCGCCCGATCACCATCCCCGACGTCGTAGCCCAGCTCGCCGACCCCGACGACGACCTGTGGCAGCGCACCCGCTTCGCCTCACACCGCCAGTTCGTCGACCACACCCGCCAGATCACCGACGCCCTGTCCAACCTGGTCGTCGGCCCCCTGTCCGGGCTGTTCGACGAACCCACCAACTTCGACCTCGACTGGGACGCCCCGGTCCAGTCGATGGACCTGTCGCTGCTGCGCTCCCGGGGCGACCAAGCCGTCGCGGTCGCCCTGACCTGCCTCGGCTCGTGGTCGTCGATGATCACCGACCTGCAGGACGACGGTGACGTGCGCCTCGTGGTGCGCGACGAGGTGTGGCGCCAGATGCGCCTCGGGCTGCGCGCGGTCCAGGCCGTCGACTCCGACCTGCGGCTCTCCCGCGCCGAACGCAAGATCCAGCTGCTGGTGATGCACAAGCCTTCCGACCTGCTCTCGGTCGGCGCCGCCGGCTCGCAGGAGGTCTCGATCGCCAAGGACCTCCTGGCGCTGTGCTCGACCCGGATCCTGCTCGGGCAGTCCACCCGTGTCGGTGACGAGCTCGCCGAGGAACTCGCCCTGTCCGAACGCGAGCAGGCCGTAATCACCGGGTGGGCCATGGAGGGCCAGGGCCGGGCGCTGTGGAAGATGGAGAACTCCCCCGGGCTGAAGATTCAGACGGTGCTCTCGGCCACCGAACGGGCCATCTTCGACACCAACGCGGGCCTGCGCGCCGCACCCGGCCCCGACCACCCCGAATCCGGGCCGGCGCCGCGGCGGCCGCGGCTGGTCTCAGTCCCCTCGAACGTGCCCACCACGACGCTCGAGTCTGAGCCCGCGAGGACCGACGCAGCCAGGACCGACCCAGCCAGGACCGACGCAGCGCCGGACCCGTCGCGGGTGAACGGGACCTCCGCGCGGCGGTGACCTGGTGGACCAGAAGAAAGCCACGATCGCGCTCGCCGCCGGCGCCGCCGTGCTCACCCTCCTCGCCGCGACCCTCACGATCGGCACCGCCATGCTGACCGCCGCCGTCGACGGCGCGCTGCCCGGCGGCGGCTGCGGCGGAGACGGCGGCCTCGGCGGCG
>JAKDNL010000322.1 GCA_030451825.1 Pseudonocardia sp.
GCCGGGTCGCCGAGCGTGTTCACCGCCAGCAGCGCGGCGCCGAGGACGGCGACGGCCAGCAGGGTGGTCAGGGGCCCGAGCATTCTCATCGACTCTTCCCTTCGGTGGTTTCGGCCCGAAGCTGTCGGCTCCGGGGTCGCCGGCCGGCGACGGTGTCGTGAGGTGCAACCGTTCGTGGGCCGGCTCAGCCGCCGGAGCCCTGGTCCGCTGGGCCGGATCCGGTGCCGTCCTGCTGACCGGCGGTTGCCTCGGATCCCGCGCCGTCCGCCGGGTTGGATCCGTCGACGGCCTGTCCGCTCTCGCTCGCGCCGGCGCCCTGGTCGGCGGGATCCGCCGCCGCGTCCTCCGCGGGTGGGGAGCCCGCCGCCGGGCCTCCCGCCGCCGGGTCCTCCGCCGGTGGGGAACCCGCCGCCGGGCCTTCCGCAGGTGGGGAGTTCGCAGGTGGAGCGGATGTCGGGGTGGCCGTTCCCGTGGGCCGAGCCACGCTCGGGGGCGGCGAGGTGGTCTCCCGCGGGATCGAGTCGCGTTGCCCTCCGGAGGGAGCGTCGGTGGTCGCGGGTGCGGTCGTCTGTTGTGGACCGGGGGGGCGTTCTCCGGTCGTCCGCGCGGCCGGGGTGTCCGATACGGCCCCCACCGGTGCGGCGGGCGTGGCACCGGCCTCGTTCTGCGCCCCGATCCTGAAGACGTCGAGCGCCACCGCCCCGCCCAGCACGGCGATCCCCAGTACTCCCGCGACCAGCGACCAGATCAGCCGGGTCCGGGTGGACCGGCCCGCCCGGCCCGCCGACGCGGGGCTCGGCCGGGTCGGACCGGTCGGAGCCCACCTGCCCGGTGCCGGCCCGCCCGGGGCAGGCCCGCGCGGAGCAGGCGTCGTGACCGGCGGTGGGACGGCGGCGGTGTCGCCGCCGGCCTCGGCGGCGGGCTCGGGGTCGGGCTCCCCGGCCGGTGCAGCTGGTGCCGGCACGCCCGGTTGCTCGACGGTGCCCCGGGCCACCAGCGCCGCACCGGTCGCGATCACCGCCTTCGCGTCGACGTCCACCGCGACGGGGCGCCCGATCCCGGCCGACAGGAGCTGCGTGACCAGCGGGATCCGCGAGGAGCCGCCCACCAGCAGCACGGCCGTCACGTCCTCGTGCGTCAACCCGGCCGAGTCGATGGTCCGGCTGGTCGCCTCCACGGTCTCCAGCAGGTGTGGCCGGATCATGTCCTCGAACTCGGCGCGGCCGATCCGGACCCGGGTGTGGATGCCGGGCAGCATCACCGGAACCTCCACCTCCGTGTCGCCGGAGAGCCCCTCCTTCGCCGCCGTGCACTCACGACGCAGCCGGGTCACCGCGGCGAGCACCTCCGGGTCGGTCGCGTCCAGCTCCTCCCAGGCGGGACCGAGCGCCATCCGCACGTGGTCGAAGACGGCCTCGTCGAAGTCCACACCGCCGAGGTGCTCGAGCCCGTCCGGATGACCGAGGAGCTCGAAGTCGCCGTCCTCGGTCTTGCGGACCAGCGCCGCGTCGAACGTGCCCCCGCCGAGGTCGTAGACCGCCACGACCGACCCGGGTTCCACCCGTTCGGCGTGCGCGTAGGCGACGGCTGCGGCCTGCGGTTCGGGGAGCAGCCGGACCGGGCCGACGCCGTGGTCGTCCAGCGCGGAGCGCAGGGAGTCGAGCTTGTGCGGCCCCCAACCGGCCGGGTGCGTCAGCGCGATCGTCGAGGGCCGGCCGCCCTCCCGCCGGGCGATCTGCTGCAGCAGCTGGGCGACGAACCGGGCCGCCAGCGCCTCGGCGGGCACCGGTTCCCGGCCGACCAGCACCGGGGTCTCGTCCCCGATGCGGCGCTTGAACTCGCGCACCACGCGGACCGGTTCGGCCAGCGCGCGCCGCTCGGCCTGCTCCCCGATGAGGAACGCCCCGTCGTCGCCGACGAACACGGTCGAGGCGACGGCGCTCGCGTGCTCACCCAGCGACACCGTCTCGGCCGCGTCCCGGTCCGGGCGGCAGACCGCCGCGGCCGAATAGGTGGTCCCGAGGTCGACCCCCACCTGGTAGCTCATGTCCAGCCCTCCCGCGCGCCGTCGGACCGCCGCCGGTCCGTCTGGGAGGTCGGTCTACCGCGCCCCCTGCCCGCCCGGTCGCAACCGCAGGGGAAATCCCGGTAGTCGCGACCGGACCATGCGCGGACCCCGGTACCGGGTGGGCACGAAGCGGGGCGAACCCGGATCCGCAGTGCGCTCTCGAGGCCTAGCTTTCTCGGCAGCCGGACGCAGTGCCGGTGCGCAGGCGGCATCCGGCGCCGGCGCCGACCGACCTTCGGGGAGACATCGTGGGTAGCCCGCTCGACTTCAACGTGAACGACTTCGTGGACAACCTGGACGCCGACATCCAGGAGAACCTCAACCAGATCCAGGACTCGGACCAGGAGGCCGAGGCTGCCAACGTCGGCCAGCAGGACCAGACCCAGGCCGTGGGCCAGGACCAGAACGTGGACACCGACACCAACGCCATCGGGGGCGACGGCGGCGTGGCCGTCACCGGTCCCGGTGGCGACGGTGGCGACGGCGGCGGCATCAGCCAGGACGGCGGCATCGGTGACGACATCGCCATCAACTTCGGTGACGGTGGCGACGGCGGCGACGGCGGCGACAGCGGCAACGCGGACGCCTCCGGTGGCGACGCGACCAACGTTGTGGACGTCGACGCCGGCCAGTCGGCGGACCTGGACGCCGACCAGGGCCTCGACCAGTCCAACGAGCAGGACCTGAACAACGACCAGGACCAGGAATCCGACTTCGAGGTCGGCGACTTCGCCGTCTGACCTGATCCGACCGGCCCTGCCCCGACGGCGCGACCTCGGGGCGGGGCCGGCTCCCACGCACGGAGGTGCACGGCATGACGACCATGTCCCAGATCGTCGACTTCCTGCTCGCGCTGTTGAGCGACGAGAACGCCAGGGCGGAGTTCGCCGAGGACCCGCAGGGCACGCTGACCGAGGCCGGCCTGGAGGGGCTGAGCGCGCAGGACGTGCAGGATGCGCGGCTGCTGCTGGACGACAACGGTGCCCTGCGCGCCGTCGACGGCCCTGGTTCCGCCCACCCGACCGGCAACGATCCGATCCACGAGATCAACTACACGCTGCAGCACTACACCGTGGACGAGACGGTCGCGGTGGAGGATCGGGGCTACGACACCACCGACTACGACGCCGCCGGCTACGACGCGACCGACTACGACGCCGGCGGCTACGACGCGACCGACGACGCGGCCGGCGACTACGACGCGGCCGGCGACCGGAACTCGGGCCACGACGAGACCCGGTACGGGGACTCCGGCCACGAACCCGGGTACCCCGGATTCCAGCCGTACCCGGGGGGCGACGGTGCGGACGGCCTCGACGCGTTCGCCGCCGGACCGGGCTCGTTCGGACCGGGCACGACGTTCGTCACCGTCGACGACCGGGACACGATCTTCGTCCAGAACTCCTTCACCGAGGACAACGACGTCGAGTTCACCAGCACGGAGATCACCAACACGACGGTCGACAACAGCGTCGAGATCATCAACACGGAGACCACCAGTACCGAGATCACGACGACCGAGATCGACAACAGCACGACCGAGGTCACGGTCGTCGAGGACTCGTTCAACCAGGACAACGACACCACCGACGTGACGGCGATCCAGGCGGACAACTCGTTCAACTCCGACGACGACACCGAGGTGACGGCGATCCAGGACAACGACGTCGTCAACCAGGACAACGACGTTCTGAACCAGGACGTCGAGAACCCGGATAGCGCCGGCCCCGGCACCGAGCAGCCGGAACCCCCCGAGCTCGCCGACGAGCCGGACGTGGCCGAGGAGTCCTCGGCCGATACCGGCGTCGACACGGCGCTGGTGTGACGCGGCCATGAGCCGGCCGGCTGCGACAGCCACCGATCCGGTGCCCGTGGTCGAGGCTGCCCTCGGCGCCGTCGGGCGCTTCGATCGCCCCGACCTGCAGGCGCGCCTGCGGCACACCCGGGCAAGGTTGCTCGACGACCGCGTGCGGGTGCTGGTCGTCGGGGAGTTCAAGCAGGGCAAGAGCATGCTGCTCAACGCCCTGGTCGGAGCGCCGGTGTGCCCGACGTTCGACGACGTCGCCACCGCCGTTCCCACCGTCGTGCGGCACGCCGAGACGGTGTCGGCCACGCTGGTCCGCCTGCGGGCCGGGAGCGAGGAGCGCGTCGACGTCGGGGTCGACCTGCTCCCCGAGCACGTCTGCGAGCAGGGCAACCCCGGCAACCGGGCGGGATGGGACCGGGCAGAGGTCGCCCTCCCGCGCGCCGTACTGGCCGGCGGGCTGGAGCTGGTCGACACCCCTGGCGTCGGCGGGCTGCACTCGGTGCACGGCGCGGCGACGATGGCCGCGCTGCCCTCGGCGGACGCGGTGCTGCTGGTGTCGGACGCCTCGCAGGAGTACACCGCGCCGGAGCTGGAGTTCCTCGGCCACGCCGCGTCGGTGTGCCCGCACGTGGCCTGCGTGCTCACCAAGACCGACCTGTACCCGCAGTGGCGGCGCATCGCGGAGCTCGACCGCGGCCACCTCGAGACCGCCGGGTGGCGCGCCCCGATCTTCCCGGTGTCGTCCACCCTGCGCCTGCACGCCGTGCACAGCCACGACGCCGAGGCGAACGCGGAGTCGGGATTCCCGGAGCTGGTCACCTACCTGCGGCGCCGGGTGCTGGGGCAGGCGGACCGGCTGACCCGGCGCGGCACGGTGCACGACGTGCTCGCCGTCACCGGCCAGCTCGTCGGCGGCCTGCAGGCCGAGCGGGCCGCGCAGCAGGACCCGCAGGTCGCGCAGGACCTCGTGCGCTCCTTGACCACGGCGAAGGAACACGCCGCCGCGCTCAAGGAGCGGTCGGCCCGCTGGCAGGTGACCCTCAACGACGGTGTGGCCGACCTCAACGCCGACATCGACCACGACCTGCGCGTCCGGCTCCGGGAGATCGTCCGGATCGCCGAGGACGAGCTGGGCGAGTGTGGTGACCCGACGGGGACCTGGGACCAGTTCTCCGGCTGGGTCGAGCAGGAGGTCGCCACGGCCGCGTCGGCGAACTTCCTCTGGGCCACCCAGCGGGTGCGGGACCTGGCCCAGCTGGTCGCGAACCACTTCTCCGACGACCGCGACCAGCTCCTGCCGGCGCTGCGCGACACGCCCCCGGAGGGGCTGCGCTCGGTACGGACGATGACCCTGCAGGCCGGAGGCGAGCTCAGCCTCGGCAACAAGCTGCTCACCGGCCTGAAGGGCGGCTACATGGGCATGCTGATGTTCGGGATGATCGGCACGTTCGTCGGCTTCGCGTCGCTGATCAATCCCCTGGGCGTCGGTGCCGGGCTGGTCATGGGCGGCAAGACGCTGCGGGACGAGCGGAAACGCGTCGTCACGAAGCGGCAGGGCGAGGCGCGCACCGCCGTACGCCGCTACGTCGACGACATCACCTTCCAGGCGAGCAAGGACTCCCGGGACCGGTTGCGCGCGGTGCAGCGCGACCTGCGCGACCACTTCACCGAGCAGGCCGAGCAGCTCAAGCGGTCGCTGCAGGAGTCCGTCACGGCCGCGGAGCGGGCCGTGCAGGCCTCCCGCAGCGAGGCCGAGACCCGGTGCAAGGAGATCGCGACCGAGCTGGAACGGCTCGACGTCGTGCGCCGCCAGGCCCGGGGGCTGCTGCCCGCACCCACCACCACGGTGGCGGCCGGCGCTGCGCAGGAGGTGTCCGCGCGATGAACCCGCCCGCCACCCTCTCGGCCGCCGTCCACCGGCTGCTGCTACTCGCCGCGGATGCCTACCGCGACCGTCCGGCGACCGTCGAGTGGCTGCACGCCCAGCGCGACCGCCTCGACGAGCCCCTGCGCGTGGCGATCGCGGGGAAGGTCAAGGCCGGCAAGTCCACGCTGCTGAACGCGCTGGTCGGGGAGCAGGTCGCCCCCACCGACGCCGGAGAGTGCACCCGGGTCGTGACCTGGTACCGCGACGGGCCGCACCCGCGCATCCTGCTCCACCCGGTCGGGGGCGTGCCCCGGCCGCTGCCCGTGCGGCGCGCCGACGACCGGCTGGACATCACCCTCGACGTCCCGGCCGACCAGGTGGACCGGCTGGTCGTCGACTGGCCGACGCAGACCCTGCGGGTCGCCACCCTGATCGACACCCCGGGCATGGCCTCCACCTCGACCCAGGTCGCCCGCCGCACCGTGGCCTTCCTCGGTCCGGAGGACGGCACACCCACCGCGGCGGACGCGGTCGTCTACCTGATGCGGCACCTGCACGCCGCGGACGCCGAGTTCCTGGAGTCGTTCCGGGACCAGGGGGTGGGCAGAACTTCAGGGGTGAACACGGTCGCGGTCATCTCCCGGGCCGACGAGATCGGCGGCGGACGGGTGGACGCGATGTTCTCGGCCCGCGGCATCGCCGCGCGCTACCGGACCGAACCGGCGCTGCGCGGGCTGTGCCAGGACGTCGTCGCCGTGGCCGGGTTGCTCGCGCAGACCGGCCGGACGTTGCGGCACGCCGAGTACGCCCGGCTCGCGGAGCTGGCTCGGGAGCCCCGCGAGGAGCTCGAGGAGCAGCTGCGAACCGTCGACCGGTTCGTGCGCACCGGTGGGATGGACACCGCGCCCCGGCACGCGCTGCTGGAGCGCTTCGGGTTGTTCGGCATCCGGCTCTCGACCGCGCTCATCCGGCAGGGCGCGGCGAGCCCCGCGGCGCTGGCCGGCGAGCTCGTCGAGCGCAGCGGCCTGCGCGAGCTGGAGCGGATGCTCTACACCCAGTTCGCCGTGCGTCGCGACCTGCTCAAGGCCCGCTCCGCGCTGGTTGCCGTGCACAGCCTGCTCCGCGAGCCCGGCCCGGGCGGTCCGCCGGAGGGGCTCGCCGCCGAGGTCGAGCGCATCCTGACCGGCGCGCACGAGTTCACCGAGCTGCGGCTGCTCTCCGCGCTGCGCTCGGGCGCTGTCACGCTCCCGGCGCGCCACGGCGAGGAGGCCGAGCGCCTGCTCGGGAACGCGGGGGCCGCAGCCGTCCTGCGTCTCGGGCTCCCGGCGGAGGCGACGACGGAGCAGCAGCGCGCGGAGGCGTTCGTGACGCTCGATCGATGGCAGCGCCACACCGTCAACCCGATGCTCGGCCGGTCCGCGGTCGACGCCTGCCGGGTCGTGGTGCGCAGCTGCGAGGGCATCGTCGCCGAGTTCGACCGCCACCGGTGACGCGGTGATCAGGTGCCGAACTCCTCGCGCAGCGCGGCCACCAGGGCAGCTCGGTTGGCCGCCGCGAGCTTCTGCCGCAGCCGGGACACATGCTGCTCGACGGTCTTCGGGGACAGGTACAGGCGGGATCCGATCTCCTTGTGGGTCAGGCCGTCGACGACGAGCGCACCGATGTCGCGTTCGCGCTCCGACAGCCGCCGGCCGGTGGACCGGCCGCGGGTCGCCCGGTCGGCTCCGAGCCGACGGCCGGTACCGAGCAGCTCCCGCCCGGCGGCCGGATCCGGGCTGCGCCGGGCGGCGGCGCCGCACAGTGCGGCCGCTTCCCACCGCCGCCCGCTCCCGGCGAGCCGGCCGGCGGCCCGCAGCACCGCGGTCGCGTCCACCCTGCCCTCGAGGAGCGCCGCCCACGCGCGGGCGGCATCCGCGAACGCCTCGGCCGGGGCGTTCCCGGGGGCCGGCGCGCCGAGGTCAGCCGCGATCGCCGCGGCGGTCGCGGCGTCCCCGGCGAGCACGGCGTGTTCCAGGCTCCACCACCGTTCGACTGCCGTGCACCACGGCGCGGACCCGGTCCGGACCACCGCCGACCGCACCGCGTGCAGGACCGCCGCGCCCTCCCCCG
>JAKDNL010000908.1 GCA_030451825.1 Pseudonocardia sp.
GGCTACAAATCCCCCCAGGAAGCCCTCGACGAGTGGACAAACAGCCAGGAAGCAGCGTAGAATCGATCCAATTCACGCGGTCCGAAAAACGCGGGGCAGATCAACCGGCCGCCGCTGATCACCGCGGCCAACCGCCACGGCTCACACGAACCGCCCAGCCGCCGGGCCACCGCCCGGGCCAGCGCCCCGACCAGCTCCACCACCGCCCCGACCGGATCGGTCGTCGGGGCCGGGGCCACGAACTCGGTGCCCAACTCCGCGGCGGCCGCGGCGAGCACCGCGAGCACCCGGGCCGCGACCCGCCCGAGCCGGCGCAACCAGCCCCGCACCGTCGTGGCCGGGCGCCCGACCAGCTCCGCGACCCGACGATGCCCGCACCCTGCGGCCTTGGCCAGCAACGCCGCCCCGATCACCGTCACCGCGTCCGCCCGGCGCAGCAGCACACTCGCCGGTAACAGCACATGGGTGCACCCGCAGCCCGTGCACCTCGCCCGCCGCGGGGTCAACCGACCCGCGCCGCGCACGCCGCGCTCCCGGGCCGACCCCCACGGCCCCAGCCGCTGCCCGCAGCCCGGCGCCGGGCACCGCAGGCCGCCACCGCACAGCACGGTCTCGACCGCCGCGCGGTCCACCCCTACCGTCAACACCGGGTGCACTCCGATGCACCAAGACGGCCCTTCCGTGTCCGCCAAGACACGCGGAAGGGCCGTCGCCTACTACCGGGACATCCTCACCCTGGCGTCGCACACGACCGACGGCAAGGACCAGCCCGACACCCGGCCGGTCCGCCGCCATGATCATCCCACCTTGACGCGGTCGTCCTCACGCAGGTTGGCGGTCAACACCGCGGCGTCGGCGGTGATCTGCTCCATGCGGGTCTCCACCGCGGACAGCCGGGCCTCGAACTCCGCCGGGTTGCTCACGAGGCCAGGGTAGCGGGCGCCGGTCGGGCCGATCCTTACCTCTGGCCCCCCCTCCGGCGAGTTGCCTGTCGCGTCCTGCGACGACGACGGTAGGTAAACGCGGAAGGAAACAACGTCCGGTCGGTGCGTGATCGAAGTTCTGCGGGTTACTCCACCGCCGCGCGCCTGATGGCGCGGTAGACGGTGGAGCGGGCGACGTTGAACAGTTCGGCGAGCTCGGTGGTGGTGTGTCGTCCTGCCTGGTGAAGCTCGACGAGGTGGGCTTCTTGAGAAGGGCTGAGTTTGGGCTTCTTGCCGCGTAGCCGCCCCTTCGCCTTGGCGATGGCCATGCCCTCGCGGGTTCTCATCCGCGCAAGGTCGGCCTCGAACTCGGCGATCATGGACAACACGGTGAACAGCAGCTTGCCGATGGGGTCGGTGGGGTCATAGACCGAGCCACCGATGTTGAGCTTGACGTGCCGCTTGGTGAGCTCGTCGGCGATGGTGCCGGGCGTCGGGGACCGAGCGGGCCAGACGGTCGAGCTTGTTGACGACCAGAACGTCGCCGGCGCGGACCGCGGCCAGTGCTTCGCGCAGGCCCGGGCGGTCCCGGTTGGTTCCGGTGAACCCGTGATCGACATAGATCCGCTCGGGTGTGACACCGAGCCGGTGCAGGGCTTCGCGCTGCGCGGCGAGGTCCTGAAGATCGGTGCTGCACCGGCAATAGCCGACCAGAAGCTCACCCATGATCGAAGTGTAGCGGATAGCCGCCCCTCACCGGGCATTAAATGGGGCAGGGCTTACGGGAATGTGCAGGTCATGGCCGAGCTGCGGAAACGAACCGCCCGCGAGCGTGGCGGCGGGCGTCCGGTGGGGGTTCCTC
>JAKDNL010000323.1 GCA_030451825.1 Pseudonocardia sp.
CCGCCTCCCCCCGACGACGCCTAGCGGCGGGGGATGCCGGAGCTGCGGCGCGGGGGGGGGGGGACGCTGCAGTACCCGCGGCCCGCCCGCCCGTATCATGCCCTCGTGACGACCGTTGCCAGCTCGGGGCGCCACCACCTGGTCGATGACGTGGATGAGGGTGCCGCCGCCGAGGTGAACGCCCCAATCCCGCCCCGGCGGCTCATCGTCACCGTCTACGGCCTCTACGCCCGCGAACGCGGTGGACGGCTGTCCGTGGCGTCACTGGTGCGGCTGCTCGGCGCGCTAGGGGTGGACGGGCAGGCAGTGCGTTCGGCGGTGTCTCGGCTCAAGCGGCGCGGGCTACTGGAATCGAACAAGATCGACGGCGCCGCCGGCTACCGGCTCTCGGCGGCGGCCTCAGCCGTCCTCGCCGAAGGCGATGAACGCATCTTCGGCCGCCGCCGGGCCGCCCCGGACGAGGGCTGGCTGTTGATCGCCTTCTCCGTCCCGGAGAGCGCGCGCGACCGCCGGCACCGGCTGCGCAGCCTGCTGACCCGGCTGGGTGTTGGTACCGTGGCACCCGGGCTGTGGGTGGCGCCGGTGCATCTGGAACCCGAGATCTCCCGGGCGCTGGAACGGGCCGGGCTGCGCCGCTACACCGACCTGTTCCGCAGCCGGCACGTCGCTGGGCGGTCGCTAACCGAGTCGGTCGCTGCCTGGTGGGACCTCGAAGCGCTGGGCACCCAGTACGCGGCGTTCCTGCAGCGCCAGCGTCCGGTGCTCGAGGCGTGGCGGGGCAACGGTGGGACGCCCCGCCAGGCCTTCGTCGATTTCGTGCAGGTGGTGACGGTGTGGCGGCGCCTGCCCTACCTCGACCCGGGTCTGCCGCTCGCGGGGTTGCCCGCGCAGTGGGCCGGTGAGCACGCCGAGCTTTTGTTCGGCGAGCTGCGTGCTCGCCTGGCTGGGCCGGCGCGAGAGCACGCCACCCAGGTGCTCGACGGCTGATTGCGTCGTTGTATTTCGCCGTCCTTCGCCGCGGTCGCATGGTCCATCGGATTCTGTGACCGCGGTGTCGTGTCTTTCGCGCCACACGACGCTGCCCGGCCGGACGCTTCGTGCGGGGGCAGTCGGCCGGGCAGCTCCCAGCATTGGCGCGAGTCAGCCTCGCCGGGCTGCAGTCGCCTCGATCTCGATCAGCGCCTCCGGCTGCCACAGGGCGGTCACCCCGACACCGGTCATCGCCGGGTAGGTGCGGCCGCAGAGCTCCTTCCACGCCGCGCCGATCTCCTTGCCCCGGGCCTGGTAGCCGGGGATGTCGAGGAGGTAGATCCGTACCGAGAGCAAGTCCGAGGGCTCGCTGCCGGCGGCTCGCAGGGCGGCGAGGACGTTGGACAGGGCCTGCCGGAACTGGTCGACGATGTTGCCGCTGACGATCGTGCCGTGCGCGTCCATCGCGGTCTGCCCGGACAGGTGCACGGTGTCGCCGTGGCGGACTGCGTGGGTGAAGCCGGACGGCTTGGCCAGGGTGTCGGGGTTGACCAGCTCGATGCCGGTGTCGGCGGTCATGGGTTCTCCTGAGGATCGACGGCGGTGTGGTCGGCGACGGTCGGTAACCCGTGGCCACGCAGCTGCGCGCGCAGGGCGGAGCCGTCCTCATCGGACAGTGCGGCGGACCGGAGCCCCGCGAGTACGGCGGCGCCGTCGCCGTGGCCGTCCTGGTGCAGGGCCCGGGCGGCGGTGAGCAGCAGCGCGAAACTCTCGCTGCCGTGTTCGTAGGTGGCCCCGTAGCCCTTGAGGACATGCGGGCACTCGATGACCGCGGTCGTCAGGGTGGTGTCGGTGGCCGCGATCTCGAGGGCGAGGGTGAGCCACTCGTCGATCGCGGCCTGCTCGTGGACGAACCGCAGCGAGCGCGGCCGCAGCGGTCGCATCCGTGCCATCGTCGAGAGCATCGTGTAGCCGACGACCGACGAGGTGTTGAGGACCATACCGCTTTTGGTCACCCGTTCGACCAGGCGCTGGAACCATCCGGCCCGGCGCAGCGCGGCCCCGATCCCGGCCGGGAGCGTATCGGTGATCTCGTCGACCTGTGGGTGCAGATACTCGCGGACCTGGGTCAGCTGCGCGGAGGTCGCGCGGGCCTCGTCCCGCACCCGCTGCATCCGGTATTGACGGCACTTCTGCAGCGCGACCTGGATCGTGTCCTGGTAGCACATCCACAGCGCGAGATGGCGGGCCGCCTCGACAGTCATCCGGGCCGACCCGTCGGGGTCGGGATCGGCGGCGGCGACGTCGCGGACGCGGTCGAGATACCGCTCGGCGTAGCGAGGGTCCTGGTAGAGCCCGGTACGGACCAGGCCGTGCAGGACCACCGAGCGCGACGCGACGGGTAGCTCCGCGACCCGGGCCGCGAGCGGGCGCAAGGCTGGGCCGACCAGCGAACACGGGTCGGAGGCGGCGATCTCGTTGCGCCGCGCCTCCTCGCGTTCCTGGCGCTCCTGTGCGGACACCGGGCGGGGGCCGATCGCGATGTCCACGGGTGTCGGGGCGCGCGCGGGTCGGGGCGGCGCGAGCTCGAGCGAGACCGGGGTCCGCTCGGCTGCCCCGTCGTCCGCCGTGTTGGGGGCCGTGGCGCCGTCGGTTGAGCTGTCGGTCGTGGCAGCAGGCGTAGCGGCGTCGTAGCCGCCGGCGAACGCGGCGAGGCTAGTGGACACGCCGTTGCCTGCGTCGCGGATCGCCTGCTCGAAGGCGTCCCGCTCGAACGGCAGCGCGCCGGATCCGGCGATCGCGCCGAGCAAGGCGGCGGAAACTACGCTGCGGTACTGCTCGGCGATCGCTGCGAAGTCGGCCGCGACCAGGGTCTTCGCTGCACGCCGGGCGGCGGCGATCAGCTCGTCCGAGTCGACCCGCCCGTCTCCCAGGTGCATCTTCTCGTCGATCGAGTACACCCGGTTGACCGAGGTGACGAGGGTGGTGCGGTCCGGGGTCGCGAATCCGCGCTGGACCGCGCGGCCGCACTCCATCAGCTCGGAGGCGACGACGAGGTCGACCTCCCCCGGCGCGGGGAACACCGACAGCACGGGCTCCGGCCGGCCGGCCGGGTCGGTGTGCGGGGCAGGCGGGTACAGCTCGGCGTAGTAGACCGTGGCGCCGGTGCGCTGCGCGACGCCGGCGACCGAGGTGGTCTGTGCGTAGTAGCCGGCGGTCTCGGCGACGGCGACGATCCAGTCGGCGAGGACACCGCCCCCCTCCCCGCCCATGGCTAGGACGGCGATGGTGATCGGCCGTTGCCCGCTGTACCAGGTAGCGGTCGTGGTGTGGCTCGGTGCGGGCAGTACTGCGGGCATCAGGCGGCCTCCATCCGGGCGGCCCGGCGCTCGAGGCCCCGGGATGCGAGTGCGATCCACCACGACCGGATGCGTGCCAGGACGCGGTCGATCCAGGTCGGGTTGTCGACAATGTCGGTGCGGTAGAACGACGGGCACAGCACCGCGGCGTGCGCGTTGTTGCCGCACACCCCGCAGCCGACGCAGCTGTCGAGCACGGTCGCGATCGGGTCCGAGCGCAGCGGGTCGGGATTGTCGGTGATCGTCAGCGACGGGCAGCCGGAGATGCGGATACAGGCGTGGTCGCCGGTGCAGGTTTCCGGGTCGACGCCGAACCGTTTGCGGACCACCCGTTGTCCTTGCGCGATCTTGGCGGAGCGTTCCTTCTTCACCCGTCGTTGCCGGTTTAGCTGGCACTCGGACTGCATGACCAGCAGCTCGGGGCCGGGCTCCTCGCGGGTGAAGGCCTCGACGAAGGTGTCCTTGACGCGCTGCACGTCGTAGGTGTGATTGATGGTGGTGGCCCGTTCGATGCCCAGTCCGCGGGCGGCCTTCTCGATCGGGTGCTGGGTGGATCGGCGCTCGAGGTCGGCGTGCGAGCTCAGGATGTCCTGGCCGCCGGTGGCTGCGGCGTAGTCGTTGTCCACCACGACCATCACCTGGTCGGACTTGTTGAACACGGCGTTGCCGACGCCGGAGGTCAGCCCGTTGTGCCAGAACCCACCGTCTCCCATGATCGACACAGGTCGTCGGTCCGACTCGCCGCCGGACAGCGCGGCCGCCCCGGCCGCTCCGAGGCCGTAGCCCATCGTCGTGGCACCCAGGTCGAACGGCGCGTTGATCGCGAACAGGTGACAGCCGATGTCCGCGGAGACGTGGTGTTGCCCGGTCTCACGCTCGGCGAGCTTCAGCCCGGAGAAGACCGGCCGCTCCGGGCAACCGGTGCACAGGCCTGGTGGGCGGGCGCGTACGACCTGGGCGGCGACCCGCGGCGCGAACGGGCTGGCCGGGTCGGTGCCGTCGAGCAGCAACGACGGCCGGTGGGAGATCAGGTCCGGTGTGTACTTGGACAGGAACTGGTTGAGCCCGGCCGTGACGACCTGCGAGGTGTACTCCCCCGAGGGCGCCAGCACGTCCTTGCCGTGCAGGGTGGTCGGAACATCGGCGCGGCGCAGGACTGCGTGCATGTTCTGCTCGAGGTAGTCCGGCTGTCCCTCCTCGACCATGATCACGGCGCGCTTGCCGGCGCAGAACTCGATGATCTCGGAGTCGACGACCGGGTAGGTCACGTTCATGACGTAGGTCGGGACCCGGGTCCGCCCGAACGCATCCGAGCAGCCGAGCAGCTCCATCGACCGGTTCAAGGTGTTGTAGAGGCCACCCTGCACGATGATGCCGACCTCGGAGGCGGTGTCGTCGCCGGGGAACACCTCGTTCATCGCGTTGTCGCGGATGAACTCGATCGCGGCTGGCCAGCGCTGCTGCAGCTTCTCTCTCTCGTGTAGGAAGCTCGCCGGTGGCAGCACGATGCGGTCCACGTTCCGTCGCGGCGCGGCGGCGGCCTGGGCGACGGTCATCGGCGGTCGTTGGTTGCCCTTCGCGACGAAACCGCCGTGGAGGTGGCACGAGCGCAGCCGCAGCTCCAGAAAGACCGGGGTATTCGAGGCCTCGGACAGGGCGAAGCCCTTCTCGACCGCGTCCACGATGGCCGTGGTGTTCGGGCGCGGGTCGAGCAGCCACATCTGAGATTTCATCGCGAACGCGTGCGAGCGCTCCTGCATGATCGACGAGCCCTCGCCGTAGTCCTCACCGAGGATCACCAGCGCGCCCCCGGTCACCCCGCCGGAAGCGAGATTGGCCAGCGCGTCGGAGGCGACGTTCGTGCCGACCGGAGACTTGAACGTGATCGCGCCGCGCAGCGGCTGGTGCACCGACGCGGCCAGCATCGCCGCGGCCGTCGCCTCGGAGGCGGAGTTCTCGAAGCGCACGTTGAGCTCGTCGAGGATCTCGCGGGCGTCGCCGAGCACGTCCATCAGGTGCGAGATCGGCGCGCCCTGGTAGCCGCCGACGTAGGCGACACCGGACTGCAGCAGTGCCTTGGTCACGGCGAGGATGCCTTCGACGTGCAGCGTCTCGCCGGCACCCGCGCGAAGTTTCTGGACTTCCGCGGCGAACGACCGTTCGGCCATGGGTGCTCCTTCGTGTGGTATCTGCTGTTTGGACGCTAGGCACGCCGAGGCGGGACGCCTATCCCGCGCGCGTGGCCGCTGTCCGGTGCACGCGGGCTCAGCTGAGACGCCGTCGTCGAGCAGGTGCTCGAAGCGCAGCCCGAGATCGGTGACGGCGACTGCGACCGGGGCGAGCGCGGCCCGTAGGTTCGCCGTGACGCAGGGTGGAAGATCGTTGCGGCGCAGCGTCTCCCGCAGTCCGGTGTAGACGTCGAGGACGGCGCGCTCAACTGTCGGTCAGCGGGTTGCCGAGAAGGTCGGTGGTCACCATTTGGCTCCGCAGGTCGGTGAGGCGTTTGGCCTTGAGTTCGAAGCGCGGCAGCTCGCCGGTCGCGGCGCAGCCCGAAGCCCAGGCCCTCGTGCGCGTCCGCGAGCTCGACGCCCAGGCGACCGGACATCAGCTTCCAGCCGGTGGCGTCGACGGTCGGCAGGGTCTCCACGAGGAGCTCGATCTCGTCCCGGTCGGCCTACCGGGAAATCCGGATCTGGAACTCCTCGATGCCGTCGAAGCCGCGGACGATCGCCTCGACCGCACCGGGGTAGACGTTCGTGCCGCGGACGAGCTTCATGTCGTCGACGCGGCCGATGGTCCCGCCCCGGTAGAGGTCCCAGGTGCGCCCGGAGGACGCGGCCGTGTGCGGCACCTTCAACACCAGGTCCGAGGTCCGGTAGCGCAGCAGCGGCGTGGTGGAGCGGCCGAACGACGTGCAGACCCGCTCGCCCCGCTCGCCGTAGCCGACCTCGCGGCCGGTCTCCGAGTCAGTCACCTGCTCCAGCAGGTGGTCCTCGATCACGTGGCAGCCGCCCGGCTGCTCGCGGGGCTCGAACATGACGATCGTGGACACCTCGGTCATGCCCGCGGTGTCGTAGGCCTTCGCCCCCATCGGCGCTCGATCAGCGCCTTCGTCTCTGGGATCGACCCGGCGGGCTCACCGGAGAGGATCACCGTGTGCACCGGGCCCCCGAGAGGTCGACGCCCAGCTCCTCGGCCCCGGCCGCGAGGCGCAGCGCGTAGGTCGGAGTGGACGCGACGACCGTCGCACCGAACTCGTGGATCTGCCTGACCCGGGCCGCCGTCGTCTGCGCGCCGCCAGGGATCGTCAGCGCGCCGATCTTCTCGCAGCCGCCGTGCAGGCCCCAGAACCCGATGAACGAGCCGTACCCGAACGCGACGTAGGCGACGTCGTGCGGGCGCACCCCGACGCCCCACAGCGCGTAGAACCACATCTCGGCCGCCCCAGGACCAGTCCTTGCGCGAGTCCAGCGCTCGCAGCGGCGTGCGCCCGGACGTGCCGGACGCCCATAGGTGCCTCCCCAGACCGATCCATGGTCTGTGTTGTCCTAGTAACGTCCGTCAAGGCAACACTGAATGGCTGGCACCTGACAAGAGGACACTGGCCGCTGAACGCGGACGCCATCCGTCGAGCGCGAGCAGGAGCTGCTGGCCCCTTGCCCACGTCGGTCGCATGGTGTTTGTATTGCGTACGTTACGAATCCGGCATAGCTGGGAGTTGGGATGCGCTTGGCGACCGCACGGATCGGCGGCAGCACGACCGCCGTCGTGGCCACTGGTGACGGGTGGGCCCCGGCTGCCGTATCCCGATGTCGGCGCGCTGCTCACTGCGCCGCGAGACGTCGAGGCGGCGATGCGCAGCGGGCACCCCGATCGAGGTCGACGAGCTCGCCGCGGTGGTGCCGCACCCATCGACGATCGTGTGCTGCGGGCACAACTACGCCGCGCACATCGCCGAGATGGGCATCCCCTGGCGACGCACCCGACGCTGTTCGTCAAATGGGTGGAAACCCTGACCGGCCCGACCGATCCGGTGGCCGTGCCCGAGTGGACCGCGGGCCTGGAATGGGGAGGCCGAACTCGTTGTTGTCGGGGAGCCCGCTGCACCGGGCCGACCGGGCCGCGGCGTCGGCCGCCATCGCCGGCTACACCGCAGCCAACGACCGTCCGGTCGCAGCTGGCAGCACCACACCGGGCAGTGGCTGCCCGGCAAGGCATTCGACCGCACGACCCGCTGGGGCCGATCCTGGTGACCGCCGACGAGCTCGACCCCAGCCATGGGCTGGAGCTGACCTGCCGGGTCAACGGTGAGGTCTGCAGCGCGGGGCCACCGCCGACCTGGTCTTCGACGCCGCCGCGCTTCTGGCCTACGTCTCGGCCTTCACCCGCCTCGCGCTAGGAGACGTCGTGCTCACCGGGTCACCGGCCAGGGCCCCCGTACCCCCCCCCCGGGGCCAGGCCCCCGGCGCCCTACAAGACGGCGCAAAGGCCCGTGTGGGCCACCAACGCACACCCCTCCGA
>JAKDNL010000324.1 GCA_030451825.1 Pseudonocardia sp.
GCCTTTCGACGGGGCCCCGCCCCTCGATGGGGCCCCGCCCTTCGATACGGCCCCGCCCGTCGATGACGCACTGCCCCAGCACGTCGAGCGGATCCTGGCCGGTTACCTGGACCGTCGGCGGGTGGACGTGCTCGCCGTCGACGCCGAGGTCACCGAGGCCGCGGACGCCCTGGCCGGGTTCGTGCTCGGCGGTGGCAAACGGCTGCGGCCCACGTTCGCGTGGTGGGGCTGGCGCGGCGCGGGCGGCGACCCGGCGTCGGCGGAGGCCGAGGAGGTCCTGACGGCGCTGTCGTCGCTGGAGCTGATCCAGGCCTGCGCACTCGTGCACGACGACCTGATGGACGCCTCGTCCACCCGGCGCGGGCGCCCGACGGTGCACGTCGAGTTCGCCCGGATGCACTCCGCGGCCGGGTGGACCGGCCCCCCGGCCCGGTTCGGCGCCGCCGTCGCGATCCTGGTCGGCGACCTGGCCCAGGTCTGGGCCGACGACATGTTCCATGGCGCACGGTTGCCCGAGGGGGCGCACACCAGGGCGGCCGAGCCGTGGCGCGGGATGCGCACCGAGGTACTCGCCGGGCAGTACCTCGACGTGCTGGCCCAGGCCTCCGACGACGAGGGCGAGCGCACCGCGCTGAAGATCGACCGGTTCAAGACCGCCGCCTACACCGTCGAGCGCCCGCTGCACCTGGGCGCCGCGATCGCCGGCGCTCCGCCCGAGCTCGTCGCCGGGTACCGCCGTTACGGCGCCGACATCGGCGTGGCCTTCCAGCTGCGCGACGACCTGCTGGGCGTGTTCGGTGACCCGCGGGTCACCGGCAAGCCGGCCGGGGACGACCTGCGCGAGGGCAAGCGCACGCTCCTGATGGCGCTGGCCCTGCAACGGGCCCGGCAGCGCGACGACGGGGCGGCCGAGCAGGTCCTGGTGCAGGCCCTGGGCAACGCCGGGCTGGACGGGACGGGCGTCGAGCGGGTGCGCAGGGTGCTCGGCGAGCTGGGCGCGGTGCAGGCCGTGGAACAGCGGATCGCCGCGCTCACCGGATCCGCGCTCGACGCCCTGGACGCCTCCCCGGTCGCCGGACCGGCCCGTGCCCAGCTCTTCGAGCTCGCCGAGCGGGCCACCCGTCGCCAGTGGTGAGCAGGGTCCCCGGCAGGACCGACCACGTCGTCGTCGTCGGGGCGGGGCTGGCGGGGCTCTCCGCCGCGCTGCACCTGCTCGGGGCCGGACGGCGGGTGACGATCGTGGAGCGCGACCCGCACCCGGGCGGGCGAGCCGGCCGGATGGACGTGGTCGACGGCTCCGGCAGATACCTCGTCGACACCGGCCCGAGCGTGCTGACCATGCCCGAGCTGCTCGACGACGCGTTCGCCGCGGTCGGCGAGTCCACCCGCGACCGGATGGACCTCGTCCGGCTGGACCCGGCGTACCGGGCCGAGTTCGCCGACGGCTCGGCGATCGCCGTGCGCTCCGACGCCGCGGAGATGGAGCACGAGGTCGCCACGGTGTGCGGGCCGGACGCGGCGGCCGGCTACCGGCGACTGCGGGCCTGGCTGACCGACCTCTACCGGGCCGAGTACGACACGTTCATCGACGCCAACCTGGACTCCCCGCTGGACCTGTTCCGGACGGGCGGGAACGCGGCACAGCTGGCCCGGCTGGCCGCGCTCGGCGGGTTCGGCCGGCTCGGCCCGAAGGTCGCGTCGATGATCCCGGACGAGCGGCTGCGCCGGATCTTCTCGTTCCAGGCCCTCTACGCCGGGGTCGCCCCGGACCGGGCGCGGGGCGCCTACGGCGTGATCGCCTACATGGACACGATCGCCGGGGTGTATTTCCCGCGCGGCGGCATGCGCGAGATCGGCGCCACGATGGCCGCGGCCGCCGAGGCGGCCGGCGCGCGGATCCACCTCGGCCGCGAGGTCACCGGGATCGACCGCTCCGGAGGGCGGGTGCGGGCGGTGCGCCACCGCGCCGCCGGGACCGGCGAGGGCCCGGACCGGATCGCCTGCGACGCCGTCGTGCTCACTCCGGAGCTGCCGGTGGCCTACCGGCTGATCGGGCACGCCCCGCGCCGCCCGGTCCGGCTGCGCTGGGCACCGAGCGCCATGGTCGTCCACTGTGGTCTTCCCCGCCCGCCCGGGCCGGCTCCGGGGACCGGGCGCCACCACCACACGATCTCCTTCGGCGCGCAGTGGACCCGGACATTCGACGAGATCATCGACCGCGGCGAGCTGATGAGCGACCCCTCGCTGCTGATCACCCGGCCGTCGGTCACCGACCCCGGGCTCGCCCCGCCCGGACGCGAGCTCGTCTCGGTGCTGGCGCCCTGCCCGAACACCGAGGCCGGGCCGGTGGACTGGGCACGGGTCGGGCCGGCCTACGCCGAGGAGCTGGCCGGTGTGCTGGCCGATCGTGGGCTCGTCGACCCCGGCGTCACGCCGAGCTGGACCCGGCTGTTCACCCCGGACGACTGGGCGGCCGCCGGGATGGCCGCGGGCACGCCGTTCTCGGCCGCGCACACGCTCGCCCAGACCGGCCCGTTCCGTCCACGCAACCTGGTCCGCGGGCTGGAGAACGTGGTGCTGGCCGGGTGCGGGACGACGCCCGGGACGGGTATCCCGCCGGTGCTGATCTCGGGGCGGCTGGCCGCCGAGCGGATCGCCGGGACGGCGCAGGACGGGCGCGTCCGGCGGAACGCGACAGGGTCGCGGACGGCCTCCTGACTTCCCCGTGGGAGCATGAGCACCGCCATGACCGCGCAGCCATCGCCCCCGCTCCCCCGGCCGGACGCACCCGAACCGGTGACGTCGACGAGCCTGGCCCTCCCCGATGGGCGGGGAGCCGGCGGCGACTCGACCGATCCGCGCGGGGGCTCGCCCGCGCCTGCCCGGCAGGAGCCCGCCTCCCGGTGGGCGGAGGCCGTGGCGCGCCTCGGCCACCCACCCCGGGGAATCCTGCTGCAGGGGCTGCTGGCCTCGGTGCTGATGCTCGTCGGCGGGTTCGGCAGTGGCGGGACCCTGATGCGGGACCCGATCCTCGGCAACTCCGCGCTGTCGTTCTGGCGCTACGGGCACGGCACCCAGATGGCCGGGGCACTGGTCTACATCGGCCTGTTCCTGATGGTGTGGGCCTGGGTGCGGCTGGGCCGCGAGGTGCTGGCGCGGCGGGTCACCGGACGCGCGGTGCTGACCGTCTCGCTGGCCTGGATCGCACCGCTGCTGATCTCGCCGCCACTGTTCACCCGGGACCCGTTCAGCTACCTGGCCCAGGGGGCGCTGCCGCTGGCCGGGTTCGACCCCTACGCGGTCGGCCCGGACGCGTTGGGCGGGGTGTTCACCGACAACGTGCACTACTTCTGGCAGGACACCCCGGCGCCCTACGGTCCGCTGTTCATCCTGCTGGCCAAAGGCATCGTCTCCCTGGTCGGCTCGAACGTGATCGCCGGTGTGCTGGCGATGCGGCTGCTGCTCTGCATCGGGCTGGTGCTGCTGGTGATCGCGCTACCGGCGCTGACCCGCGCGCTGGGAGGACGGCCCGAGGTCGCGCTGTGGATCGCCGTCGCCAACCCGGTGATGGTCGTGCACATGATCGGCGGCGGGCACAACGACCTGCTGGTGGTCGGGATGCTGCCGTGCGCCGCGCTGCTGGCGCTGCGCCGCCGCTTCCTGCTCGCCATCGTGGTGGCCACCCTGGCGATGGCGGTCAAGGCCTCGGCCGGGATCGTGCTGCCGTTCCTGGTACTGGTGTGGGCCGCGACGCTGACCGGCCCGTTCTGGAAGCGGCTGCTGCGCAGCGGTGCGGCGTCGATCGCGGTGTTCGCGGTCGTGTTCGCGGGGTGCACGCTGGTCGCGGGCGTCGACCTGGGCTGGCTGCCCGCGCTGAACGCGCCGTCGATGATCGTGAACTGGCTGTCGCTGTCGACCGCGGTCGGTCAGGCGCTGCACGGCGTCGTCGGGATGTTCGCCACGCTGCCCGAGATGGCGTTCGTGAACGTCACCCGGGTGATCGGCGCGGGCGTGCTGGTCGTGCTGTTCGTCCGCTACTGGTGGACCGCCCGCGAGGGCGGCACGGTCGCGATCCGCAACGCCGGGATCGTGATGGCGCTGGCCGCCGTCCTCTCCCCCGCGACGCTGCCGTGGTACCTGAGCTGGGGTTTCTGCCTGCTGGCCATGATCGCGTGGAGTACTCGAGGGCTGCAGTGGCTGGTCTTCGGCTCGATCTGGCTGATGGTGGCCTACTACCCGAACGGCGAGACCGCGCTCTACAACTGGGGCTTCCTGGCCGTGTGTACGCTGCTCGGGATCCTGGCCTCGGTCTCGCTGACCCGCACCGACCCGCTGCGGCTGCGGGCCGGGCGCGAGGCACGACGCGCCCCCGTCGGTTCGGTAGCCCCGGTAGCCCCGGCCCCCGCTGACGCCGCGATCACCGACCCACTCGTCGACGGTGCCGGTCAGCGCTCGAGCTGAGCGGGCGGAGCTCGACGCGGCGGGGATCACCGACCCCGGCCTGCGAGCGTCCTACCGCGAGTGCCGCGCCCTGCACGCCGCGCACGGCCGTACCTACTTCCTGGCCACCCGGCTGCTGCCGCCCGAGCGCCGGGTGGACGTGCATGCGCTCTACGGGTTCGCGCGCTACGCCGACGAGATCGTCGACGACCCCGCCGGCGCCGGCGGCGGCGCTCCCGGAGCCCGTCTCGACGCCCTCGACACGGCCCTGCGCGACGCGCTGGCGACCAGGGGCACCGACGCTCCCGCAGGACCCTGGGTCCCGGTGGTCCGTGCCGTCGCGCACACCGCGCACCGCCACGACCTCGACCCCGCCCTGTTCACCGATTTCCTGGACTCCATGCGGATGGATCTGACGGTCACCGGCTACGCCGACGACGCGGAGCTGGCCCGCTACGTGCGCGGCTCGGCCGCGGCGATCGGGGTGCAGATGGTGCCGGTGCTGGGCACCGTCGGCCCGCGCGCCGAGGCGGAGCCGGCGGCGGCACTGCTCGGCGTCGCGTTCCAGATGACGAACTTCCTGCGCGACGTCGGTGAGGACCTCGACCGGGGCCGGGTCTACCTGCCCGCCGACGAGCTCGCCGCGTTCGGCGTCGACCGCGAGCTGCTGGCCCGGTGCCGCCGCGAGCGGCGCACCGACCCGCGGGTGCGCCGCGCACTGGCCCATCTGGTCGCGCGCACGCACGCCACCTACCGGCGCGCGGAGGCCGGGATCGCGCTGCTGGAGCCGGCGTCACGGGCCTGCGTCGACGCCGCACGACGGCTCTACGAGGGCATCCTGGACCAGATCGAGACCGCCGGCTACGACGTGCTCGGCCGCCGGGTGAGCGTGCCGAACCGGCGGCGGGCCGCGGTCGCGCTGCCCGCGCTGGGGCGCGCGCTGCTCGCCCGGGTGGCGGCGTCCGACGACGATCCGCCGGGCTGATGGCTCAGAACGCCATCGCCTGGGCGCGGCGCTTGACGTGGCGGTGGCGCCCGGCCCGGATCAGCGCGATCGGGATTCCCGGCAGCGTCTCGTCGTGGGTGAACAGCCAGCGCAGGATGTCGTCGTCGTCGTAGCCGCCGTCGCGCATCACGGTGATCGTGCCCGGCAGGCCCCTGACCACCTCCTCGCCGTCGAGGAAGTCCGCCGGGACGACGACCTCGCCGCCGGTGCGGTAGGACAGCAGCTGTCCGTCGCGCACCAGCTGGTGGACGCTGGAATCGGGGATCGACAGCCGGGTCGCGACGTCGGGGACGGCCAGGGTCTCCGCGTCGGTGACGACGTCGGGGAGACCGGACACCTCACTCACAGTGCGACACCTTGCCACAGTGCCGTTTCCTGGAGCAGGGCGGATTCCTGGAGCAGGGCCGATTCCTGCAGCAGGCCGGATTCCTCCGGCCACGGCAGCTCCCTCCGGCGACGGCCTGCGCGGGCGGCACCGGGGCAGACGTTAGAGTCGGGTCGTGAGCGCTCCGTCCGGTCCGGCAGACACTCTGCTGGACCGGCGCTACCGTCTCGGCCCGGTGATCGCCCGCGGCGGCATGTCCACCGTGTACCGCGGACTGGACACCCGGCTCGACCGCTCGGTCGCGATCAAGGTGATGGACCCGCGGATGGCGGGTGACCCGGCGTTCCGCGGGCGGTTCGAGCGCGAGGCCCGCCTGGCCGCCCGGATCGACCACCCGTCCGTCGTCGGGGTGCACGACCAGGGCCGGATCGAGGCCGCGGACGGTTTCGGCGAGCCGACCCTGTTCCTGGTGCTCGAGCTCGTCGAGGGCGGCACCCTGCGCGACGTGCTGCGATCCCCGCTGGGGCTGCCGGCCGCGATGCGGGTGCTGGAGCCGGTGCTGGCCGGGCTCGCGCAGGCCCACCGCCTCGGCATGGTGCACCGCGACGTGAAGCCGGAGAACGTGCTGATCTCGCGGTCCGGCGAGGTGAAGGTGGCCGACTTCGGGCTGCTCACGGCGGCCGCGCAGGCCGGCGTCAGCCACGCCGGGATGATCCTGGGCACGATGGCCTACCTGTCCCCCGAGCAGGTCGAGACCGGACGCGCGGACGCGCGCAGCGACGTCTACGCAGCCGGGATCATGCTCTATGAGCTGCTCACCGGCCGGCCGCCCTACCAGGCCGACAACCCCCTCTCGGTGGCCTACCGGCACGTCAACGACGACGTCCCGCCCCCGTCCGCGACGGTGCCCGGCCTGCCGCCGGAGGTCGACCGGCTGGTCGCCAGGGCCACCGCCCGCGAGCCCGGGGAGCGCCCCGCCGACGCCGACGCCTTCCTGCGCGAGCTGGCGACGGTCGCGGAGCGGCTCGGCCTGCCGCGGGTGCCGGTCCCCCGCCCTCCGGAGAGCCCGGACTCCCACGACACCGTCCCCGCGACCCCTCGGCGGGTCCGCCCGGACTCCGCCGAGGCCGGTCCGGGCGGCACCCGTGCCGTGACCGGCCTGGCGCCGTCCGGTAGCGCCGCCGCCCCCGCCACCACGACCGCCGCCGCGCCCGAGGGCATGACCCGTTCGGATCTGCGCACGGCGCGCCGGCGCAGCCGCCGCGTGTTCGCCCTCTGGATCGCGGTGCTGCTGGTCCTGGCGCTGCTCGTCGGGACGGGCGCATGGTGGCTGGGCTCGGGCCGCTGGACGGCGATGCCCTCGGTGGCCGGGCTGGAGAGCGTCCGTGCCACGGCGCTCGTCGCCGAGGCCGACCTCACCCCGTCGATCACCGAACGTGCCGACGACGAGGTCGCCAGCGGCAAGGTCGTCGTCGCGGATCCGCAGCCCGAGACCCGGGTGCTGCGCGGCAGCACGGTCACCCTCACCGTCTCCACCGGACGTCCGGTCGTCCCCGAGGTGCCGTCCGGGACCGGTGTCGCCGCCGCCGAGGACATCGTCCGCCGCGCAGGGCTCGCCCCGGTGCGCTCCACGACGGCCGACGCCTACAGCGACACCGTCCCGCAGGGCGCGGTGATCCGCACCGACCCGGCCGCCGGCACCTCGCTCCCCGGTGGTTCACCGGTGACGCTGGTCCTCAGCCGCGGCGCCGAACCGGCACCCGCACCGGAACCGACGCCCGAGCCCGAGGCCACCGAGGGCCCGGTGCCGTTCGTGATCGGGAAGGACGTCGACGAGGCCACCGAGGAGCTGCGCTCGGCCGGGTACTCGGTGCGGGTGAAGAAGTCGCTCCCGTTCACCCGGCGAAACCCGAAGGTCATCGGCCAGGACCCCGGAGCCGGCGACGAGGCCGACCCCGGCACCACGATCACGCTGAAGGTGCTCTGACCCACCACCGGACCCCCGTGGGGTGTGTTTAAGGCACCGCGCGCCCATAACCCCCCCCCCCCACCCCCCGGGGCCCGGGGGCC
>JAKDNL010000325.1 GCA_030451825.1 Pseudonocardia sp.
GTCGGCCGCCGCGGCCGCGTCGTCGGCGTCCGCCGCGGATGCCGCCGAGGCTCCGGCAGCCGCCTCGACGCAGGCCGCGGCCGGAGGCGGCGCCGTCCGGATCCTGTCCGGGCGGGTCAGCTCCGGCTTCGGCTCGCGCGGGGGCACCGCCCACAACGGCCTCGACATCGCCGCCCCGATCGGGACCCCGATCCACGTCCCGCTGGCCGGCACCGTGATCAGCTCCGGGCCGGCGAGCGGGTTCGGCCAGTGGGTCCGGGTGCGTCACGACGACGGCACGATCACCGTCTATGGGCACATCAACCGGTCCCTGGTCTCGGTCGGGGACAACGTCGCCGCCGGTCAGGAGATCGCCGAGGTCGGCAACCGGGGCCAGTCCACCGGCCCGCACCTGCACATCGAGGTCGTCACCCCGGGCGGTACGAAGATCAACCCCAAACCGTGGCTCGACGAGCACGGATTCCGCTACGGCGCTTGAGCAACGAACGTGGCGTTCGGAGCGTTCAACGCTACGAACGCCACATTCGTTCCGGCGCCATCTGCGGCGGCGCCATCTGCGGCGTCAGGTGCCGGCGGCGTCAGCTGTCGGCGGGGGTCTGCTTTCGGCGCGATCGTGCCGCCTTCCCGTTCGTGCTCGCGTCGCCCGATCCCGGGTCGGTGGTGACCGGCGCCTCCGCCTCGGTCGCCTCGTCCTTCTCGGCGTTCGAGGGGTTCGCCTTCGTCATCGCCTCGCTCTTCTCGAAGGCCTCCAGCGCCCGGATCTTGTTGCTGACGTCGAGCGCGGCGACCTTGTAGGCCTCGGACAGCGTCGGGTAGTTCAGCACCGTGTCGACCAGGTAGTCCACGGTCCCGCCGCAGCCCATGATCGCCTGACCGATGTGCACCAGGTCGGTGGCGTTGGTGCCGAACACGTGCACGCCGAGCAGCGTCCGGTCCTGGGTGGAGACCAGCAGCTTGAGCATCCCGTAGGAGTCGCCGATGATCGCCCCGCGGGCCAGCTCCCGATAACGTGACAGGCCAACCTCGTAGGGGACCGCGGCCTCGGTCAGCTCGGCCTCGGTGCGGCCGCAGTAGGAGATCTCCGGGATCGTGTAGATGCCGATCGGCTGCAGCTCGCGCAGCTCACGGGCCGGTTCGCCGAACGCGTGGTAGGCCGCGAGACGGCCCTGGTCCATGCTGGTCGAGGCCAGCGCCGGGAAGCCGATCACGTCGCCGACGGCGTAGATGTGCTCGACCGACGAGCGGTAGTTGCCGTCGACCTCGATCCGCCCCCGCTTGTCCGCGGACAGGCCCGCCTTGTCCAGCTCGAGTGGCTCGGTCAGGCCCTGGCGGCCCGCAGAGTACATCACCATGTCCGCCGGGATCCGCTTGCCGCTGGCCAGGTTCGTGATCGTGCCCATGTCGGTGACCTGCACCGAGGACACCTCCTCGGAGAACCGGAACGTCACGGCCGAGTCGCGCAGGTGGAACTTGAGCGACTCCACGACCTCCGGGTCGCAGAAATCCAGGATCGCGGCCCGCTTCTCCACAACGGTGACCTTCGTGCCCAGCGCCGCGAACATCGACGCGTACTCGATGCCGATCACGCCGGCGCCGACCACGACCATCGAGTTCGGCACGCGGCCGAGCTCGAGCACCTGGTCGGAGTCCACGACGCGCTCGCCGTCGAACTCCACCTCGGCCGGCCGCGCCGGACGGGTGCCGGTGGCGATCACGAACTTCTCGGCCGTGACCTGGTTGTGGTCGCCGCGGCCGGGGCCCTGGACGACGGCCGTATGCGGGCCGGTGAACACGGCGGTCCCGGTCAGGATGTCGACGTGGTTGCGCATCAGCTGGTTGCGCACCACCTCGACCTCGCGGCCGATCACGTGCTGGGTGCGGGCGAGCAGGTCCCCGATGGTGATCTCGGACTTGACCCGGTAGCTGGCCCCGTACATCTCCCGCTGGGCGAACCCGGTCAGGTAGAGGACGGCCTCGCGCAGCGTCTTGGACGGGATCGTGCCGGTGTTGACGCAGACGCCGCCCATCATGTGCCCGCGGTCGGCCACCGCGACCCGTTTGCCGAGTTTGGCCGCCGCGATCGCCGCCTTCTGCCCGCCCGGCCCGGAACCGATCACCATGAGGTCGTAGTCGTACACCCGTGCCCCCGAAACCTCGTCCGCCGACGGCCGGTCGGGCCGCCGGTGTGCTCGCCGGTCAGCGTGGTGGTCGGGGAGGAGCAGGGCAAGTGGGGGTGTGTGGACGCCCGCGTCACGGGCCCGCCGGTTCTCAGCCCCGGTGGCTCGTCCGCTGCTGTCTCGCCAGGAAGTGCGCGATCTCGGTGGTGCTCGTGTAGAGGTTGCGGTAGTGCCGGTGGTAGGCGTCGTAGATCTCTTTCGCGGCCGGGTCCGGCTCGATCGTCTCGACGACCGGGTTCCAGGCCCGCGGATCCGGCTCGGCCCCGGTCGCGACGGCGGCCAGGAACGCGTCGCCCAGCGCGGCGCCGACGGTCTGGCGCGGGATCTGCTGCGCCAGCCCGGTGACGTCGGTGACGATGCGGGTCCACAGCCCGCCCTGGGTGCCGCCGCCCACGGCGACCAGCCGGGCCGCCGAACCGCCCGCCTCGCGCATCACCTCCAGGTTGTGCCGCACGCCGTGCGCGATGCCCTCCAGCACCGCACGGTAGAGTTCCGCGCGACCGTGACCGGTGGTCAGCCCGGCGAGGATCCCGCGGGCGTCCGGGTCGAACAGCGGCGTCCGCTCGCCGGCGAAATAGGGCAGCAGGAGCAGCCCGCCACTACCGGGACGCACCTGCGACGCGGCCTCGACCAGCTCGGCGAAGTCGCCGCCGACCAGGTCGCGCAGCCAGTTGGTGATCGCACCGGAGGTCGCCATGCCGGCGGCCAGGGTGTGCGTGCCCGGGTGCGTGCCGCTGGTGGTCCACATCGACGGGTGCGGGATCGGGGAGTCCAGCACCTCGATCAGGAACATCGTCGTCCCGTACATCACCATGACCTCGCCGGGCTCGGTGACACCGACGCTGACGCCCTCCGCCCACGCGTCGACGGTCCCGGCGGTGACCGGCAGCCCCTGCGGCAGCCCGGTCGCGGCGGCGGCCTCCGCGGTGACCGTCCCGGCGATCTCGGTGGACCAGAGCAGCCGCGGCAGCCGCACCCCCGGAGCGGTGAGCTCGGCCCAGTCCGGTGCCCAGTCCGCGGCGTGCAGGTCGTACATCGGGTCGCACTGGCTGGCCGAGTGGTGGTCGAGCACGTACTCCCCGGTCAGCCGGTGCACCAGGAAGGAGCTGCACATCAGGAACATCTCGGTGCGCTCGAACACCTCGGGCTCGTGGCGGGCCAGCCAGCGCCACTTCGGCCCGACCGCCTGCGAGGACAGCGCCGTCCCGGCCCGGTGCAGGATCGTCTCGGCGCCCAGCTCCGCGGTCAGCTCGTCGATCTCGGTGGCGGCGCGGGTGTCGACGCCGTAGAGGATCGCCGGTCGCAGCGCCCTGCCCGCGCCGTCGGCGGGCAGCAGCACCGGTCCGATGCCGCTGACGCCCAGACCGGCCGGCCGACGTCCGCCGGCGGCGTCGAGCAGGCGGCGCACCAGCGTCGTGAAATCCGCCCACCAGACCGTCTCGGCATCGTGCTCGACCCACCCCGGGCGTGGGTAGGAGGTCTCGTGCGGGAGGTCCTGTCTGGCCAGGATCGTTCCCCTCCCGTCGACGAGAACGCCTTTCGAACCCGAGGTGCCGATGTCGACGCCCAGATAGACCGGATCGCTCATGCCCTATTCCTACCGGGGGTCCCCCGGGGGATCGGGAGCGGCGCCCGGTGGGAACGTTTCGTCCGGTTTCCGTGATCGGATCCCTGCAGGTCAGAGCGACGATGACGTTCCGCTCCGGGCTCGGTGGTGGCACTCTGGCAGGCATGAACCAGGGGGATGCGGTGGCGGCCGGGAGGCCCGAACCGGAGATGCGGATCGGTACCGCCGAGCGGGAGTCCGCGGCGAAGGCGCTGGACGAGCACCTCAACGCCGGACGGCTGGGGGTCCAGGAGTACGCCGACCGCTCGGCCCGGGCCGCGAACGCCGGGGTCGCGCACGAGGTGACCGAGTTGTTCACCGACCTGCCCGCGCCGCACCCGGTCCTGCCGGGTGCGGCCCCGCTGCCGGTCGCGGGGGCGACCGCCGAGGTCGACGGGCCACGGCCGAGTGCAC
Organism: Pseudonocardia sp.; assembly: GCA_030451825.1. Classification (GTDB taxonomy): domain Bacteria; phylum Actinomycetota; class Actinomycetes; order Mycobacteriales; family Pseudonocardiaceae; genus Pseudonocardia. The sequence goes on from JAKDNL010000325.1 coordinate 4,198, forward strand.
TGGACACGTGGGGACCGCGGATCGTGGCGGCCAGCCCGATCATCGCGCTGGTGCTGTTCCTGGTGTTCGGCCAGTGGTGGTACTTCCTGCTCGTGCCGCTGTCCGGGGCGCTGTTCTACGGCGGCCACGGGCATCGGCGACGCGACGACCGCCACGACGAGCGAGACCGACGTCGGGCCACCCGCGACGAGCAGCGGATCCGCCGCGACGAGACCTGATCGGCCGCCACCCAGCCTGGCATCGGGTACCGACAACACCACTCGGGGCTGGGCCGGTTGCCGAGGGTCCGTCCACAACACGGGCGCACGGCCCGGCTCCGGGTACCGCCGTGCACAGCCGTCCGGATCAACGACGCCCGGGCGCCGGGAGCGGCGCGGACGATCGCGCCATGACCACCGATGGCACAGGACCCGCACCGCCCGACGACCCCGCGTCCCACCCGCCGGCCGATCCGCTCGCCGCCACGGACCGGGCCGATCTCGACCGTCTCGACGGCCTGTCGGGCCGGTCCGACCTGGCCGAGCTGGTCGGTGCGGAGGCGACCCTCGGAACGGTGGTGCGGGTGCGCGGCACGGGGGATCTCATCGTCTCGTTGCCGGTGCTGATCGGTTTCCACCCGCGGGACTCGCTGCTGCTGGTCGGGTTCGGTGGCCCGAACGGGAGGCGGGTCGGGCTCACGATCCGGGTCGACCTGCCCCGGCCGGACGACGTCGGGTGCGTCTGCGCGGACGCGGTCGGTGCGCTGGCCACCGACGCCCCGGCCGGTGCCGCCGTCGTCGTGGTGCACGGCGGGGTGGCCGGAGCCCCCGGCCCGTATCGGACCGACGTGGCCGCGGCCGTGCAGGCGATGCTCGTCGAGGCCGGGATCGAGCCGCAGGTCCTGGTGTGGGCGGCGGGGACCGGGCGCGGGGACCGCTGGGCCTGCTTCGACCTGCCGGGACAGCGCTGCGGGTGCACCGGGGTGCTGCCCGACCCGTCGGCGACACCGGCCGCGGCCGCCGCGGTGCGGCGGGGAGCCGTCGTGCTGCCGGATCGGGCGGCGTTGCGCGACGTGCTCGCCGCCGGCGACGAGACCACGCTGCGCCGCCGGGCCGGGCTGCGCGCCGCCGAGCTCGACCGGGCCGGTGCGCACGCGGCGGGCGGCGATCCGGGGCCCGGCCGCACCGCCGAGTACCTGGAACTGGTGCGGCGCTGCCTCGACGACGCCGCGCGTTGCCGGTTGGTCGTCGACGACGGCACCGTCCTGGGCTTCTGCGCCGCGTTCGACGTCCCCGCGGTCCGTGACGCCGCGGTGCGCCACTGCCTCGGCCCGGACGCGCCGCATGCCGAACAGCTGTGGGCCGCGCTGTCCCGGTCGATGCCGGCCCCGGAGTCCGCCGGACCGGCCGCGTTGCTCGCGGTCTGCGCCCTGCTGCGCGGTGACGGTGCGCTGGCCGCGATCGCCGTGGAACGGGCACTGGACGCGTCCCCCGGGCACCAGCTGGCCGAGATCATGGCCGCGATGCTGCGCAGGATGGCCGGGCCGGTGGCGCTGCGCCGGCTGCTGGAACGGGCCTACGGCGAGTCGCAGCGATGAGCGGCTCAGGCGCGGCTGCCGGCGAACGCCCAGGCGTCGCCGACGATGCGCTCCAGGTCGGTGCGGCTGGGCTTCCACCCGAGGTACTCCGCTGCCCGGTCGCTGGAGGCGACGAGCACGGCCGGGTCACCGGCCCGGCGCGGCGCGGTGACCGCCGGGATCGGATGCCCGGTCACCGTGCGGCAGGCCTCGATCACCTCGCGGACCGAGAAACCCTGGCCGCTGCCCAGGTTGTAGATGTCGTGCCGGCCCGCCACGGCCTGTGTGACGGCGAGCAGGTGCGCGTCGGCCAGGTCGTCGACGTGGATGTAGTCGCGCACGCAGGTGCCGTCCGGGGTGGGCCAGTCGTCGCCGAACACCGAGATCGACTCCCTGGTGCCCTGCGCCACCTGCAGTACCAGCGGGATGAGGTGGGTCTCCACGCCATGCCGCTCGCCGAACGCCTCGTGCGCGCCGGCGACGTTGAAGTAGCGCAGGCTCGTCGCGGCCAGGCCGTGCGCGGCCGCGTAGGAGCTGATCATGTGGTCGATCGCGAGCTTGCTGGCCCCGTACGGGTTGGTGGGTCGGGTGGGAGAGGTCTCCGGGATCGGGACCTGCTCCGGCTCGCCGTAGGTCGCGGCGGTGGAGGAGAAGACCAGCCGCGGGGTGGAGTGGGCGCGGATCGCCTCGAGCAGCCGGAACGAGGCGACGACATTGCCGTTCCAGTACAGCTCCGGGTGCTCTACCGACTCGCCCACCAGCGAGCGCGCGGCGAAGTGCAGGACGCCGTCGAAGCCCTCGGCGAGCACGTCGCCGGCGGCAGCGCCCAGCTCACCCTCGACGAACCGGCAGCCCGGTGGCACGGCGTCGCGGTGACCGGTCGACAGGTCGTCGAGCACGACGACCTCGTGGCCGGCCTCGACGAGGTGCGCGGCGCAGACGCTCCCGACGTACCCCGCACCACCGGTGACGAGCAGCTTCACGTGGTCCTCCTACTGCGCCCGGACCAGCACCGCGTGCGCGACGAGCGGAGCCACCGTGGCCTGTCCATCATCGGAGACGACCGGCACGGGGTCGCCGAAGCGCGGGATCGGCGCCACGTCGATCGAGTGGCCGGGAACGATCCCGGCCAGCTTCAGCTCGCCCATCAGCTCGGCGTCGACCTGCACGTGCTCGGCGATCCGGCGGATCTCGACCTTCCCGCCGCCACGGCGGGCGAACTCGTCGAGCCGCTGCAGCCCGACCTCGAGCGTGGGCGGTACCGACGCCGAGGTCGAGGTCTCGTTCTCGGCCAGGTCCAGGTCGTCCAGCCCGGGGATCGGGTTGCCGTACGGCGATACCGTCGGCTTGTCCAGGAGCCGGACGAGCTTGCGCTCGACGTCCTCGCTCATGACGTGCTCCCAGCGGCAGGCCTCGGCGTGCACCAGCTCCCACTCGAGCCCGATCACGTCGATCAGCAGGCGCTCGGCGAGGCGGTGTTTGCGCATGACCGCAACGGCGCGTCCGCGGCCGTCCTCGGTCAGCTCGAGGTGCCGGTCGCCGGCCACGACGACCAGCCCGTCCCGCTCCATGCGGGCCACCGTCTGGCTCACGGTGGGCCCGCTCTGCCCGAGGCGTTCGGCGATCCGCGCACGCAGCGGGACGACGCCTTCTTCCTCGAGTTCGTAGATGGTCCGCAGATACATTTCTGTGGTGTCGATGAGCTCGTTCAACTCGGGCCCCTTCGGTCGTACCTCAGTCTAGACGTGCAACGCCGCGGGCACGCCGCACCCTTCCGGGGCAGGATGAGTCCCGTGTCCGATCTGATCATGCCCGCAGCCCTGGCCCGCGACCTGGGGATCGGCGCGAGCCCCGACGGCGTCGCCGCGTCCGGGGACCCGCGCCCCGTCGTGCTCGACGTCCGGTGGCGCCTCACCGGCCCGCCCGGGCGGCCCGATCATGCCGCACGCCGCATCCCCGGCGCGGTGTTCGTCGACCTGGACACCGAGCTCGCCTCGCACGCGGCCTCCGGTGGTGGGGCGAGCGGAGGGGGGCGTCATCCGTTGCCGGACCCGGCCGCCCTGCAGGAGGTGCTGCGCCGGGCC
>JAKDNL010000909.1 GCA_030451825.1 Pseudonocardia sp.
ACTAACCGAACTGGCAGCCTAAATCGGTGTCAATAAGATCGGGAACACTCCAGCCAGCGCATCGAGGTCGACGGCTTGCTCGGCGGGGGGAATGTCCCGGCCGGGGTCGGATATGGTGGTGTCGGTCTTCATGATAAGTCTCCTCTCGTCGATCGGTCAGACGCCGCATGGCCGATGTCTACCGGCCCTGGCGTACGTGCTCGCGCACCGCGGGGGCCACCTCGTCGGCGAAACGCCGAGCCTGCGCGAGGTCGTCACCCGCGGCACCGAACACGAAGGTGTCCATGCCACCGTCGAGGACCAGCTCGGTAAGGATGTCGGTCCACTGGTCGGCCGGTCCATCGAAGGCCCCGCGGGTCGGGCCTTCGGTGATGGTGCCGAACACGTTGTACACGCGCCGAATCCCGGCCGGATCGCGGCCGGCGGCGTGGGCAGCGGCGTCGATCCGCTCGTGCATCGCCGGAAGCGCGTCGGGCGGGAAGTAGGCATTCGAGGGCACCCAGCCGTCGGCAGCCCGCCCGACCAGGTCGAGCATCCTGGGCCCGCCGACCCCGAGCCAGATTCCGATCGAGTGCGCCGGTTCCGGGCCGGCGTGCGCGCCGTCGAGTCGATAGTGCTCCCCGCTGTAGCGAACCGCGCGTTGGTCCGACCACATCAGACGGATCACCTCGATCGCCTCGGTCAGGGAACCTGCCGCCTCCCGGGGACTGTGATGCGGGCCGCCCATCGCGGCAATGGCCGTCCAGAACGCACCGGCGCCGAGGCCGAGCTCGAATCGTCCCCGGGAGATCACGTCGAGGCTCGCGGCGGCCTTGGCCAGAACTGCAGGCGGTCGCAGCGGCAGATTCGCGACGTCGGGGAACACGTGGACGCGTTCGGTGCGGGCCAGCAGCGTGGCCATCAGCGCCCATGCTTCGAGATGCCTGGCCTGGTACGGGTGATCCTGAATGCCGAGCAGCTCGAGCCCGCCGCGGTCGGCGATGTCAGCCAGTCCGAAGATATCGTCGAGCTGGTTCGCATCCGGTGACGGGAACAGACCGAATTGCACGGCTCGGTGGTAGTCGGCCATAGTGCCTCCTCGGTATGGCGGCGGGCGGCGGTGCAGGATATCCGCGACGATCTCGCGAGACGCCCCCGCGGGGTCGGCGGGACCGCCGACCCCGCCACGTGTGTTCAGGAATTGAGCGGTTGCAGGTTGAGCCGGACGCCGCCGTCGACGCCGCAGTTGTTCGTCACGGTTCCACATTGCTGGACTCGGCGCGGGCGAGGGCGGCGATGAGCACGTGCGGGGTGCCGCAGAGCCCGAAGCCCGCCGACGGCGAGGGTGGCGCCGTCGGGGATGTCGGCCACCGCGGCGTCGGGGTCATGGAGGGTCTTGTCCATTCTGTCCTCGGATCGCGGTAGGTCAGGCCTGGGCGAGCCAGGGGTAGCGGGCGGTGTCGGCGTCGGCGTAGTCGGGATCGAGGTAGACGAACAGGCGCCGGATCTTGTGGTCGCGGATCTCGAACACGTCGCACCAGCGGCCGGCGTGGGTGACCCCGGCGCGCCATTCGGTGCCGTCGGCCGCCCGGCCGGAGGAGGTGCCCTCGACGACGACGGTGTCGCCGCTGTGGAGGTAGTTGAGGTAGGCGTAGTCGTGGGTGACGGCCGAGACGATGGCGGCGACGTTGCCGAAGAGCTGCTTGATCTCGTCGGTTCCGTTGGCCAGCGGGCACTTCGGGAAGAAGACCTGCGCGTCGTCGGCGAAGAGCTCGAAGATGTCGCCGCCGGTGTCGAGG
>JAKDNL010000910.1 GCA_030451825.1 Pseudonocardia sp.
GATCATCTCGGCCCGGATCCGCAGGTCGGCAGCCTGCGGACGGCCGGCGGCCACCCAACCGCGCACCAGTCCGACGAGCCGGGCCGCCGCTACCCCACCGGCGTGACCGAACGTCCGGATGCCGCACCGCGGCTCCGCCATCAGCAGGGCGACGCCGTCACCGACCGTCACGCCGACCGCGACCCGGTTCGGCCCCGCCTCGAACATGGCCCACCCGGTCTCGGTCTCGGTGGCCGGCTCCGTCGCCAGCAGCCGGAACACGGCCGGGTCGGCCAGCGCGCACCAGAGGCCCAGGCCGTCCCAGACGTCGGTGAGTGAACCCGGCTCCGGGGACGGGTCGGCCGGCAGGCCCGGCCCGTCCAGCGCCCGGGCCACGACGGCCGGGTCCGGCCCCCCGCACTCCGCCACCTGCACCGCCCAGCCCGGTCGCCCCAGCGCGACGGCCGGGTCCGTGTCCGCGCCCGTCCCGCGCAACCGGACGAACGCGCAGCTGCGGACCGAGACCGAGTCCAGACGTCGCGGCGCGGTCAGCTCGAACGCAACCGACAGCTGGCTGCCGCGCACGGCCAGCGGGAGCAGCAACCGACCACCGGGCACGAGCTGCTCCACCCATTCCGGACGGATGTCGGTGCTGCCGACGGTGAGTTCGATCCGGTCGTACGGCGCGTCCGGCGGGTGCCCGGCGGCGCCGTCCGCGACGACCGCCCGGACGCCCGGCACCCCGGCCGCGGCAAGGTTCCGTTCGGTGTCGCGGACCAGGTCGTCGTCGATGTCGACGGTCGTCACCGCACCGGTCCGGCCGACGATCCGGGCCAGCAACCCCGCGTTCCACCCGGCCCCGGCGCCGATCTCGAGCACCCGGTGGCCCGGCGCGGCGGCCAGCTGCTCGAGCATGATCGCCACCATCGAGGGCTGGGACACCGAACTGATCGTCACGCCGTCCACGATCTTGATCGCGACGGCCTCGTCGGCGTAGGCCTGCGCCGGCGTCAGATCGGGCAGGAACAGGTGCCGAGGCACCGACGTGATCGCGTCCCGCACCGCCGGGCTGCGCACCCGGCCGTCCCGCAACAGGTCGGCGACCAGCCGCGCACGCGCCCGGTCAGCCTGCGACATGGGCGCATCATGTCGGCCGAACGACCCACCCGACAACCCGGCCCGACCGACGACTGCCCCGACACCCCCGGCCGATGCGCACTCACCGTGCGCTCGCGCGCTCGGCTTCGTGACGCGACTGCGGCCGCGCGCGCTTCGACGAGACCGGCGCGCGTCAGGACGCCCGGCGCGCGGACCGGCCCCACCGCGTGACGGCTCCGCCACGCGGTGGGGCGCTATCAGAGCAGGACCAGGTCGTCGGCGTGGACGATCTCGCGGCGTTGCTCGGGCGGGAGCTCGTGGCTGCGTCGGCCGATCATGGCGGGGAGCTCGGCGGCGTCGTAGCCGACCACGCCGCGCCCGACCGGGCGGCCCTGCGGGCCGAGGAGCTCCACCACGTCGCCGGCGTCGAAGTCGCCGGAGACACCGTGGATGCCGGCGGCCAGCAGCGAGCGGCGCCGGTGGCGAACGGCCTCGACGGCGCCGGCGTCGATGTCCAGGGCCCCGCGGACGTCGGCGGCGTGCCGCAGCCAGAACCGGCGCGCCGACATCCGGCGACCCGACGACCCGAACGCGGTCCCGACCTTCGGCCCGTCCGGGCCGGCGTCCAGCGCCGCCGCGGCCGCGTCGGCCGCCGCCACCAACACCGGGATCCCGGCAGCGGCCGCCATCGCCGCCGCCGT
>JAKDNL010000326.1 GCA_030451825.1 Pseudonocardia sp.
CACGGCGGCCATCCGCAAATGGACGTCCGCGATGTCGCGCGCGGGCGCGCCGAGCGCCACCAGCCGCTCGACCAGCCGCTCGCCGAGCGGCGCGACGTGGGCGGCGTCGCCGGCCGCGACGCCGGCGTCGAGCAGGGCTCGTTGCGCGTCGACCACCTGCCGGGGTGTCCTGGCGAGCCGGAGCGCGTCCGTGGCCGACTCCCGGGCCGAGGCCACCGCGCCCCGACCGACCGCGGCACGGGCGGCCGCGACCCGCAGCTCGAACGGACGGACCTGGTCCCCCGCGGTCTCGGCGAGGCGTGCCGCGAGGCCGAGCCGGTCCGCGTCGGCATGCTCGGCCCCGTCCACCGCACCGAGCGCGGCGAGCGCGCGGTGGGCGAACCATGCCCGCTCCGGGGCCAGCAGCGAGTCGAGCACCGCCGTGCGGGTCAGCGCGTGCCGGAAGCGGAACTCCCCGGTGTACCGGTCCTGCTCGACGAGCCGCCCCCGCGCCGCCCGGCCCAGCGCGTCGATCACGCCGTCGGACGGTGCGCTCCCGCCGGGGCCGGCCCCGTCCCGGATCGTGGCGTCGATCAGCCGCCAGTCGAACCGTTCGCCCAGCACGGCGGCCATCCGCACGACGTCGCGGGCCGCCGTCGGCAACGCTGCGAGCCGGTCGGCGACGGCCAGCGCGAACGACGCCGGCACCACGTCCGGGACGTCGCCGCGCACCTCCCAGCCCGCACCCGCCGGCGCCAGCGCGCCGACCCCGATCAGGGAGGCCAGCAGCTCCTCGACCAGGAACGGCGACCCGCCCGAGCGCTCCGCCACGGCGGCCACCAGGGTCGCCGGTGGCACCGAGGTGCCCAGGGACGCGGCGACCGCGGACGCGACCGCGACGTCGTCGAGCGGGTCGACCGGGACGACCTGCGCGCAGCGGCGCGCGTGCAGGGTCCGGGCCAGCCGCTCCGCCGCCGTGTCGTCGCCGGGGCGCAGCGTGGCGATCACCAGGACCGGCCGGTCGGGCAGCTTGTCCGCGAGGTACCCCAGCACGTCCAGGGACTCGGGATCCGACCACTGCAGGTCCTCCAGCACCAGCAGCGCACCCGGCCCGCCGAGCCCGTCGAGCAGCGCCAGGGCGGCCTCACCGATCGTCAGGACCGACGGGGCGGCGCGGTGCTCGCTGCTTCCCGCCGGGCTCCAGCTCGGCACGAGCAGCTCCACCGCGGGCCGCAGGCCGGCCCGCATCGGCCCGGTCGGTGGCTCGCGGCCGCGCCACGCCGAGAGGAACGCCTCGGACAGCGGGCGGTACGGCGGCGGAGTCGGCGACGGGACCGCGCGCCCGCACAGCACGTCCATCCCGACCGAGCGGGCGAGCGTGCCGGCCTCGGTGGCCAGCCGGGTCTTCCCCATCCCGGCCTCGCCGAGCAGGAACAGGGCCTGCCCGGAGCCGGTCGAGGCCATCTCGACCGCGGCGGTGAGCACGCTCATCGCCACGTTCCGGCCGACCAGCACCGGGCACCGGACCTCCACGGACCCAGTATGGCGCCGCGGGTACGTAGTGGAAGCCCCTACGAGTACGTGGTCGCACCGCTGCGCGGCGGGTGCACCGGCCCGCATCCTGCTCGGGGACGCAGAGGAGGGGTCATGGGAGCCAACCAGGATACCGGGCCGGAGCCAGCAGGGGTGACCGTGATCGACGCGGAGGCGGACCGGCGCTTCAAGGGCAGGCACCGCGCGCTGTGGGCCTCCGGTGACTACCCGAGGGTCGCGGCCGAGCTGATCCCGGATCTCGGCGCGCGGCTCGTCCGCGCCTGCGGCGTCACGGCCGGCCAGCGCGTGCTCGACGTGGCCGCGGGTTCGGGCAATGCGGCGATTCCCGCGGCCGAGGCCGGAGCGCAGGTCACCGCATCCGACCTCACCCCCGAGCTGTTCGCCGCCGGCCGTCGCGCCGCGGCCGCGCGGGGTGTCGACCTGGACTGGGTGGAGGCCGATGCCGAGGCGTTGCCGTTCGACACCGGCACGTTCGACGTCGTGCTGTCGTGTGTGGGGGCCATGTTCGCCCCGCGGCACCGGATCGTGGCCGACGAGCTGGTCCGGGTCTGCCGGCCGGGCGGGACGCTCGGAATGGTCAACTGGACCCCGGAGGGCTTCGTCGGGCAGCTGCTCCGCGCACTGAGCCCGTACGCGCCCCCGCCACCGCCGGGTGCCGCGCCGCCGCCGCTCTGGGGCACCGAGGAGCACGTACGTGACCTGTTCGGCGACCGGGTCACCGACCTGGACCTGCGACGCCGGCAGGTCGTGTTCGAACGGTCGGAGAGCCCGGAGTCGTTCCGCGAGTACTGGCGGGAGAACTACGGGCCGACGCGGGCGGTGTACGCGTCCACCGCGTCCGACCCGGACCGGGTCGCGGCGCTGGATCGCGCGTTCCTCGACGTGCTGAGGACCTGGAACCGGGGCGGGGCCGACGCAGCGTTGCGGTACGAGGCCGAGTACCTGCTCGTCACGGCCCGCACGCGTGCGGGCAGCGCGGCGGGAGATCGGCGACCCGAACGCACCCTTGCCGACGGCGACCGTGGGGACGGGCCCCGATGAGCAGGCAGCAGACCGAGCACGCCGTGGTGCTGGGCGCGAGCATGGCGGGCCTGCTCGCGGCGCGGGTGCTGGCCGATCGCTACCCGCGGGTGACGGTGCTCGACCGCGACCACCTCGTGCCGGATCCGGCGAGCCCGCGGCGCGGCGTACCGCAGGGCGCGCACATCCACGCGCTGCTCGCTCGCGGCCAGCAGGCCCTCGAGGAGCTGATCCCCGGTCTGACCGAGGAGCTCATCGGCCGCGGGGCGCCGGCCGGTGACCTGCTCGGCGACTCCCGCTGGTTCGTCGGGGGACACCGCTTCCGGCGGGCCCGCTCCGGGGTGCCGGTGCTGTGTGCGAGCCGCCCGCTGCTCGAGGACACCGTCCGGGCGCGGGTCTCCGCGATGTCCGGGGTCGACGTCGTGGCCCGCACCGAGGTGGTGGGGTTCGAGACCGCCGGCGACGGGCTGCGGGTCACCGGGGTGCGGGTGCGCCGGGAGGGCCGCGCCGGGGACGAGCCGGTACCCGCCGACCTCGTGGTCGACGCGACCGGCCGGGGTTCCCGCACCCCCCGGTGGCTGGGCGCGATGGGGCTTCCGGTCCCCGAGGAGGAACGGGTCACGATCGGGCTCGGCTACGCGACCCGGACCTACCGGGCCCGGCCCGGGGCGATCGGCAGCGACCTGGGGATCATCCCCGCCCCGTATCCTCCGCTCGGTCGCGGCGGCGGGTTGGCCGTCATCGAGGGCGACCGGTGGATCGTGACGCTGGCCGGCGTGCTCGGCGACCACCCGCCGGCCGACGCCGCGGGCTTCGAGGCGTTCGCCCGGTCGCTACCGGTACCCGACCTGCACGACGCGATCGCCGGCGCCGAGCCCCTCGACGATCCGGTGCCGTTCCGTTTCCCGGCGAGCGTGCGACGTCGCTACGAGCGGCTCGCGCGGTTCCCCGATCGGCTCCTGGTGCTCGGCGACGCGTTCTGCAGCTTCAACCCGGTCTACGGGCAGGGCATGACCGTCGCGGCGCTGGAGGCACTGGCGCTGCGCCGCCACCTGCGCGCGCGGCCACCGCGCCCGCGCGCGTTCCACCGGCACGTCGCCCGGATCGTGGACGCGCCGTGGGACATGGTGGTGGGCGGCGACCTGGCCTTCCCGGGGGTGCAGGGCCGCCGGACCGCGAAGATCAGGCTGGTGGACGCCTATCTCGGTCGGCTGCAGGCCGCCGCGGCCGACGACGCCGAGGTGGCCGTCGCGTTCGTCCGGGTGGCCGGTCTGGTGGACGGGCCGGGGGCTCTGCTGCACCCGCGGATCGCGCTGCGCGTGGCGCGGCACGCACGCCGCGGGCGGGCCGCGGGCACGCCGGGCGGAACCGACGCGCCCGGACCCCGTCGGCCGATCCGGCCCACCGGATCGACAGGAGGTGCACATCCATGACCGGCACTCGCGTGCGCGGACAGCGTCGCGACATCGACGGGGCGGCCGGGTTCGTCGCCGCGCGACTGGCGGACGCCGTCCGCGAGACGCTGGCAACCCGCTCGCCCCAGGAGGCCCGCGACGTGATCACCGAGCTGGCCCGGTTCGACGACCGGCTCGCGGCCACCGACGAGCCGTCGCCGGGTCGGGTGTCGGCCTTCCTCACGCTCGCGAGCCGGCTCAACGCCGTGCTCCCGACGCTCGCGGACGGACCCGAGCGGGTCGAGGGCGTGCTCGAGTGGGTCGCGACCGACCTGGGGCGCCCCCGTCATGCCCGGCCCCGGCGGTCTCGCGGATCGGGGCACACCGACGAGCTGTGGGCCTACGCGGAGGCGCAGCAGGACGACTTCCTGCCGTCGCTGGTGTGGCTGCTCGCCGCGGTCGAGGCGCTCTACGGCGACATTCCCCCCACCGACGCGGGCTGACCCTTCCCTGCGCCGCACCGCGCGCGAACCGCGTCACGGTGCGCGCGGGAGCCTGTTTCGTGCGCGGGAGTGCCCGATCGGGCCCGCGCGTGGTGGTCGGGGCGGGGTGTGGGTCAGGCCGTGGCGGTGATGGTGGCGGAGCCGAGGACGACGTCGCCGTCGGGGTCCGGGCGGTAGAACGCCACCGCCTGGCCCGGCGCCACGCCCCGCAGCAGCTCGGACAGGTCGACCCGCAGGCCGCCACCGTCGACCGGGACGACCTCGCACGGCGCGATGCCCCCGTGCGCGCGCACCTGCGCGATGGCGGAGAACGGTCCGTCCGGGGCGATGCCGGAGCTCCACACGGGCGTCCGGGCCTCGATCGTCGACACGCCCAGGGCGGCGTCCGACCCCACCCGTACGGTGCCGCTGACCGGTTCGATGCCCAGCACGTAGCGCGGTCGCCCGTCCGGGGCCGGCCGGTCGATGCCAAGTCCCTTGCGCTGCCCGACGGTGAACCCGTGCACGCCGGCGTGCGTGCCCAGTACCTCGCCGGACTCGTCGACGATCTCGCCGGGCCGCTCGCCGAGCCGTTCGGCCAGGAAGCCCTGGGTGTCGCCGGTCGGGATGAAGCAGATGTCGTGGCTGTCCGGCTTGCCGGCGACCCGCAGCCCCAGCGCAGCGGCTTCGGACCGGATCGCCGGCTTGGCCGTGTCGCCGATCGGGAACATCGCGTGCCGCAGCTGGTCGGAGCGCAGCACGGCCAGGACGTAGGACTGGTCCTTGTCCGGGTCCGCGGAGCGGCGCAGCACCGGGCCCCCGGGCGCGTCCGGGGACAGGCGTGCGTAGTGCCCGGTGCACACGGCGTCGAAGCCCAGCGCCAGCGCCCGGTCCAGCACGGCCGCGAACTTGATCTTCTCGTTGCAGCGCAGGCACGGGTTCGGGGTCTCACCGGCGGCGTAGGCGGCGACGAAATCGTCGACCACGTCGCGGGTGAACTCCTCGGACAGGTCCCACACGTAGTACGGGATGTCGAGCATGTCGGCGGCGCGGGCCGCGTCCGAGGCGTCCTCGCGCGAGCAGCAGCCCCGCGACCCGGAGCGCAGCGCGTCGCGGGTGCGGGCCAGCGCCAGGTGCACGCCGACGACCTCGTGCCCGGCCGCCACGGCGCGCGCCGCGGCCACGGCCGAGTCCACCCCGCCGCTCATCGCGGCCAATACCCTCATCAGCACATCACCCGCATGATCAGGCCGTCATCGCCGGCGTCCGGCCACCGGCACGACGGGCCCGCTCGACGACCGAACCGATCGCCTCGGCGACGGCGCGGACGTCCTCGGGAGCGCTGGTGTGCCCGAGCGAGAAGCGCAGCGACCCCCGGGCGGAGGCCTCGTCGGCCCCCATCGCGAGCAGGACGTGACTGGGCTGCGCGACGCCCGCCGTGCAGGCCGAGCCGGTCGAGCAGTCGACACCGTTCGCGTCGAGCAGCATCAGCAGGCTGTCGCCCTCGCAGCCGGGGAACGACAGGTGCGCGTTGCCGGGCAGGCGCCCCGGCCCGCCGTCCATGACGGCGGTCAGGGTGTCTCCGTTGAGCTTCGCGTCGGGGACGACGGCGGTGACCTCGCGGACCAGCTCGTCGCGCAGCCCGGCCAGCTGGGCCCGGCGCCGCGGCGCTTCGGCGACCGCCAGCTCGACGGCGGTGGCGAGCCCGACCAGCGACGGGACGTCCAGGGTGCCGGAGCGCACGTCGCGTTCCTGGCCGCCGCCGTGCAGCAGCGGGGTGCACTCGATGTCGCGGCCCAGCAGCAGCGCACCGGCGCCGTAGGGGCCGCCGAGCTTGTGCCCGGTCAGGGTCAGCGCGTCCGCGCCGGACGCGGCGAAGTCGACGTCGAGGATGCCGACGGCCTGGACCGCGTCGGTGTGCAGCGGAATCGCGTAGCCGTGGCAGACCTCGGCCAGCTCGCGGATCGGGTTGACGGTGCCGACCTCGTTGTTCGCCCACATCACCGACACCACGGCGACCTTCTCCGGCGCCTCCTCGATCGCGGTGCGCAACGTCTCCGGGCTCACCCGTCCGACCGCGTCGACCTCGAGCAGACGCAGCTCGGCGCCCTCGTGTGCGGCCAGCCACTCCGCCGCGTCGAGCACCGCGTGGTGCTCGACGGCCGAGACCAGCACCCGGGTACGGCGCGGGTCGGCGCCGCGTCGCGCCCAGTACAGCCCCTTGAGCGCGAGGTTGTCGCTCTCGGTACCGCCGGTGGTGAACAGCACCTCGGACGGGCGGGCACCGACCGCCGCGGCGATCCGCTCGCGGCCCTCCTCGACGTCGCGACGGGCGCGGCGGCCCGCCGAGTGCAGGGACGACGCATTGCCGGTGCGCAGCAGCGCGTCGCTCATCGCGGCGACGGCGGCGGGCACCATCGGGGTGGTCGCCGCGTGATCCAGGTACGTCATCACCCGTCAGGATAATCTCCGCGTTCCGGGGCGCGCCGGTGTATCCACCCCGTTCGTGCCACACCGGCTCACGCGGCGGCGCCGGAACGCTCTGACCTGGGCCGGACGCCGCCCGGACGACGGCCTGGGCGCGGCGGGCGAGCGAGCGGCGGTCACCGGTGGGGTCGAGCACCGGGGAGACCGTCACGGCGCACACCACCGACGGCATCCGCAGCACCCGGAGCACGGAGTCGCCGAGGGTCTGGTCTCCGACGAACGACGCCGCCGTCGTCGGGCGCCCGTCGGGGGTGCGCAGCGCGATCGTCACCGGCCGGATCGGTGCCCCGGCGTCGATCGCGGCCTGGAACGGGGCGCGGCGGAACTCCCCCGACCCGGCGCCGCACCAGGTCGTCGCCTCCGGGAACACGCCGATCAGCGCACCGCCGCGCAGCGCGTCCGCCGCGTCGTCGACGACGCCGGGCAGCCGGCTCAGACCCTCGCGTGCGACGAACAGCGTGCCCACCCGCCCGGCCAGCGTCCCGATCACCGGCCACTGCGCGACCTCGCTCTTGGCGAGCATCCGGACCGGCGAGACGGCGCCGAGCGCGAGCACGTCGACCCAGGAGAGGTGGTTGGCCACGACCAGCGCGCCGCGCCCGTCGTCCGGGCGCAGGCCACCCGCCTCTCCGGTGACCTCCAGCCGCACGCCGCTCGCGCGCAGCGCGGCCCGCACCAGCGACCGCAGCAGCCGGTCGCGTCCGGCGGGGCGGACCAGCGGCAGAAGCCGGCCCGCGAGGACGAGACAGGCCACCACGGCCGCGAGCGCGCACAGCCGTCGGGCCGCCCGCAGCCACCCACCCCGCGGACGGGCCGGCAGGCACTCGTCGCCGCACGGTGACCACGGGGCCCACGGACCGCCCGGGCGCTCACCGGCC
>JAKDNL010000327.1 GCA_030451825.1 Pseudonocardia sp.
TCGCCACGTTCCGCAGGCACCGGACGGCTTCAAACGCCTCGGCTTTGTGCCGAGTGGACTTGGCCACCGCCAGGTTCAGCCCGCCGATCGTCACCGTGGCCGGCCGGCCCGGCCGCACCCCGGGCCCCTCCCGGCGGGGCGGGTTTACCGCGCCAACCGCCGCTAAAACCGCGCACGAGGGCCGAAGGCCCGGTCTGGCGTGACGGACCCGTCCGAACGGGCCGTTGTGGTGGTCCGTCCGGTGGTGCCAGGCTTCGATGCAGGTGACACGCACCACGCTCGTGGTCCGGACGGGCGGCGGGCACGTGCGCGACGAGGCCGACGGAGGTCCGAAGTGAGTTCAGCGATCGATGGTTCCGCGATCGACAAGGTTCTGCAGGAGGCGGTCGACTCGGGCGCCGTCCCGCACGCGGCGGCGATCGCGGCGGATGCCGACGGCATCATCTACCAGGGCGCGGCCGGTCCGCGCGCGGTCGGCGAGAGCGACCCGCTGACCGTCGACACGCACGTCCGGATCATGTCGATGACCAAGATGGTCGCCACCACCGCGGCCCTGCAGCAGGTGGAGAAGGGCGCCCTCGACCTGGACGCCCCGGTCGAGCAGTACTGCCCGGACTTCGCACAGGTGAAGGTGCTCGACGGCTTCGACGGCGACACCCCGAAGCTGCGCGATCCGGCCAGCAAGGCGACCGTCCGGCAGCTGGTCACCCACACCTCGGGCCTGGGCTACTGGTTCTGGAGCGAGGAGCTGGTGCGCTGGGAGGCCGCGACCGGCGTCCCGAACGTCACCGCCGGGCTCAATGCCAGTTTCGGCGCCCCGATGATCGACGACCCGGGCAGGCGCTTCATCTACGGGATCAACACCGACTGGCTGGGCAAGGTCATCGAGTCGGTGACCGGTGTCGGGCTCGACGTCGCGATCAAGGACGGGATCTTCGGCCCGCTCGGGATGGGCCGGAGCACGTTCGCCATGAACGACACGCAGCGTGCCAACTGCTCGCCGGTGCACGTGCCGGACGGCAGCGGCGGCTGGACCTCGGCCGGCGAGATCCTCAACCAGACCCCGGAATACTACGCCGGCGGGCACGGCATCTACGCCCCGCCGACCGACTACATCCGGTTCGAACGGGCGCTGCTGCGCGGCGGCGAGCTCGACGGCGAGCGGATCCTGGCGCAGTCGACGGTGGACGCGGCGTTCAGCAACCAGATCGGTGGCCTGGACTTCCCGCACGAGATCCCGACGGCGGACCCGAACTCCAGCGGGCCGTTCAACCCCGGTCCGGGCTACAAGTGGGGCTATGGCCTGCTGCTCAACACCGCCGACATCCCCGGTATGCGCCGTGCGGGCAGCGGCGCGTGGGCCGGTCTGTGCAACACCCACTTCTGGGTGGACCGGGAGACCGGGATCTGCGCGTCGATCTACAGCAACTTCCTGCCGTTCATCACCGACGGCGGGCTCAAGCTCTACTCGAACTTCGAGCGCGCGCTCTACGCGTCGCTCTGAGCTCCTCATCCACCGAGCCGGGGCGAGCGACCGATCCCGGCCACGTAGAGCACCAGCAGCACGGCAGCGGGCGGGCCGGCGACCCACATCCACCACGGGTCGCCGCCGCCGTCGGACAGCACGACGATGCCCCACGACACCAGGGCCACCGCGGAGACGCAGGCCCAGATGATCGTCAGCACCCGCATCGTCTTGCCGCCGGCGGAATCCGCGAACACCACCCCGTGATTGCGGGTCCGCGGTGGTGCCGGCAGGTCCGCGACGGTCCGGACGAGGTCGGCCCGTGTCCGGGAGGCCCACACCGCGGCGACCCGCTCGTCGAACTCGTTCAGGTCGAGCGCGCCGACCTCGTGCGCGCGGCGCAGCCGTTCCTGCATGAACGTGCGGTCGACGTCGGAGACTCGCATCGCGTCCGGCTTCACGGGCTCGTTCACCCGATCGATGATGCCAGCCTCTCGCCCGGATCGGCCACGACTTACGGCCGGGACCGTCGCGCCTGGTCCTCCCGTCGGGGGAGTGGTAGGGATCACCTGATCCGCGGGCGGCGACGGCCCGCCGCCCGACGCCCCGCCGAGGAGGAACGTTCGCAGTGATCGAGAACCCGTTCTACAGCCACGAGTTCCACGGTGAGTACGACCTGATCAGCATCGGGCGCCTGGACCTGGAAGAGGGCGGTTCGATCCCGGACTGCCGGCTCGCCGTGGCCACGTTCGGCACGCTGAACGACGCATGCGACAACGCGATCTTCGTGTCGACCTGGTACTCCGGGACGCACCAGATCTTCCGGGACGTCTACATCGGCCCGGACCACGCGCTGAACCCGGAGAAGTACTTCATCGTGGTGGTCGACCAGATCGGCTCCGGCCTGTCCACCTCGCCGCACAACGCCGACGGGCCGAACGCCGGCATCGCGATGTCGGAGTTCCCGAAGGTCCGTATCGGCGACGACGTCATCGCCCAGGAGCGCCTGCTGCGCGAGCACTTCGGGATCGAGACGTTGCAGCTGGTCACCGGCGGTTCGATGGGCGCCCAGCAGACCTACGAGTGGATGGTCCGCTTCCCGGACAAGGTGCTGCGCGCCGCCCCGATCGCGGGCACGGCGCAGAACACCCCGCACGACTTCCTCTTCGGTAAGGCCCTGACCGAGGCGATCACGTCGGACCCGGGCTGGGACGGCGGGGAGTACAAGTCCAACGCCGACGTCGTCGACGGCCTGACCCGGCACGCCGGCATCTGGGCCGTGATGGGCTTCTCCACCGAGTTCTGGAAGCAGGAGGTGTGGCGGGCGCTGGAGTTCGAGTCCAAAGAGGCGTTCCTGGCCGGGTTCCTGGAGCCGTACTTCACCGCGATGGACCCGAACGACCTGCTCGCCATGGCGTGGAAGTGGCAGCGCGGCGACGTCGCCCGGCACACCGGCGGCGACCTCGCCGCCGCCCTGGGCCGGGTCACCGCGAAGACCTACGTCCTGCCGATCAACGAGGACATGTTCTTCCCGGTCCGCGACCACATCGCCGAGCAGGAGCTGATCAAGGGCAGTGAGCTGCGGGTGATCGACGACATCCTCGGCCACCTGGGTCTGTTCGGGGTCGCGCCGACCTTCATCGGCCAGGTCGACCAGCACCTGAAGGAGCTGCTCGACACGAAGGTGTGAGCGCGGTGTCCGCCCGATCTCATCGGCCCGCCGCGACGAGTGCACCTCCGGCCAGGATCTCGTCCCACGCGCGCCGGAGCTCGGTCCCGTCGCCCGCGGTCGTGCTGCGCCACGCCACGTGTCCGTCGGGCCGTACGAGCACCGCGCCCTCCGTCCCGATCGTCAGCGGGCCGTAAAGGCCTGCGAGGACCCGGACCTGCAGGACCGGCCCGAGCCGGTCCGCCAGGCCCTCGCCCGCCGCGCGCCAGCCGGTCGCGTCCGGTCCGCAGACCAGGACGAACGATGTGTCGAACCAGTCCAGGGTCGACGCGGAGCGCTCAGGGTCCAGCCACATGTGCGGGAACCGCGCACCGGGACGGTCGGTCGGCCAGTAGTAGCGGCTGTCCGGCGGCGGGAGCGGTGAGCCGTCGTCGACGACCGCGCCGCGGGCGTAGACGAAGCCCATGCCCTGCCCCTCGCTGTTCAGGTGGTCGTCCTGGTCGACCAGCGCCGCGCGCCAGCCGAGGGGGTCCTCGTCGCGGTGCAGGAAGGCCGCCTCGACCTGCCGGATCCGGCCCAGGTTGCCGACCGAGAAGGCCGTGTTCGACTCGGCGACGGGCCGACGCTCCGCCTCGTAGCTGTCCAGCAGCTTCTCCGGCGCCGCACCGTGCAGGACCGTCGCCAGCTTCCAGGCGAGGTTGTGCGCGTCCTGCACACCGGAGTTCAGTCCCTGGCCTCCGGACGGTGGGAAGCGGTGGGCCGCATCACCGGCGAGGAACACCCGTCCGTCGCGGAACCGCTCGGCGACCTGGGCGCTGATCCGCCATGGCATCACGTTGATCAGTTCCACCTCGAGCTCCGGCATCGCCCACTGCTCCCGCAGGAGTGCCACGACGGCGTCGGCCGTCATCGGCTCCTCGTCCTCGGAGAGCCGCTGCATGAGGATCCAGCGGTCGCCGTCGGGTCCGGTCGCCAGCACGCTCGTCGACGGGACGGCGGGGTCGTCCGGGCGCACCATGTACCCGACCGCACCGCGGGCGTGCGGGAGGTGGCTCAGGTCGGCCCGGACGTAGTGGCTGACCATCCGGGCGAGCGTGTCGGGCCCCTCCATGGCGATACCGAGTGCACGCCGGACCTGGCTGGACGAACCGTCGCATCCCACCAGGTAGGCGGCGCGGACGTCGGTCTCGGTCCCGTCGGCCAGGCTCCGGATACGGGCGGTGACACCCTCGGCGTCGGCGGAGAACGTCACCAGCTCGGTCTCGCGGCGCACGTCGGCGCCCGGGCGACCGGCGAGCGCGTCGGCCAGCGCTTCCTCGACGGCGTCCTGCGGCGCGATCGACTTCGGGGCGGGGGAGTGCACGCTCGCCTCGGGGTGCGACGTCGCGACCAGCGGGCCGGACAGGGCGGGGCACCAGCACACGACGTCGGACGAGGCGGGCAGGCCGCCCGCGCGGACCCGGTCCTCGATCCCCCAGAGGCGGAACAGCTCCATCGTCCGAGCGGTGCATCCGCGGGACTTCGGGTGCGTGGTCGTCGTCGCGTTCCGTTCGACGACGAGGCTGGGGACGCCGAACCGGTCGAGGACCAGGGCGAGCGCCATGCCGGCCGGGCCGGCGCCCACGACGAGGACAGGTACATCGATCATGACCATCTCCTGAACGTTGTTCATTGAACTACGTTCAGGAATAGCTGAAGGATGTTAAGGTGTCAACCGTGACCGCAACGGACCGGACCACGCCCGGCAGGCCGAAGATCACAGCCGAGGCCGTGGCCAGAACGGCACTGGAGCTGCTCGACGAGGTGGGTCTGGACGGCCTGACCATGCGACGGGTGGCGACGCGCCTCGACGTCGCGGGCAGCGCGCTCTACTGGCACGTCCGGAACAAGCAGCAGCTGCTGGACCTGATGTCCACGATCACGCTCACCGACGCCGTCGGGAGCGTGGAGTCGCCCCGGCGCGGGGTCTCCTGGGAGGACTGGGCCGTCGACCTGGCGTTCCGGTTGCGCCGTGCCCTGCTGCGCCACCGGGACGGTGCCCGCGTCTTCGCGGGCACCTCCACTGCCGACCCGGTCGCGCTGCGGACGTCCGAGCTGGCGCTGGCGGCCATGACGGACGCGGGTTTCTCGCTCGTCGACGCCGGGCGCGGCTTCCCGTTGCTGCTGCACCATGTGGTGGGCTTCACCATCGAGGAGCAGGCCCGGCTCGGCCAGGCCTACGACGGGGAGAACCCGCACGAGACCGCCGCGCTGATCGCGGCGGTGGATGCGGAGCGGTTCCCGCTCACCGCGCGCTCCCGCGAGACGCTCTACGGCCCGGACGCCGACGCGGACTTCGAGCGTGGGCTCCGGGTGATCCTCGCGGGCCTGCGCGCCACCTACCTGTGACGACCCGTCGTGGGGCGGTCACAACCGGCGGCGCAGTCTCCGGCTGGTCACAGCGTTGATGATGACCCTCGGGTGCGTAGGTCAGGGGCCCAGCGGTTCAGGGGCCCAGCGCGGTTCAGGGGCGTAGGGCGATCTTCCCGGCGACGGTCCGGTTCGCGTAGCCCGCGAGCGCCGCGGGTGCCTCGGCCAGGGGCAGCACCTGCGGGCGGGGTGGGTGCAGCTCACCGCGGGCGATCCGGCCCAGCACGTCGGCGACGAGCTCGAATGCGGCGGCCCGGTCACCCCGCGCCCAGTCGCCCCAGTCCACGCCGACGATCGTGCGGTTGCGCAGCAGGACGATGTTCGCCGGCAGCCGGGGGATGTCGCCGGAGGCGAAGCCCAGCACGCAGAAGCGCCCGCCGGTGCCGAGCGCGCGCAGCGCCGCCTCGGCCGACGGCCCTCCGACGGGGTCGATCACCACGTCCGCACCGCCGCCGGTCACCTCGCGGATCCGGTCCTTGAGGTCGGTGTAGTCGATCGCGACCTCGGCCCCGGCGGCCGTCGCCGCGTCGCGCTTGTCCGGTGAGGACGCCACGGCGACGACGCGTGCACCGAGCCCGCGGGCGACATCGACGGCGGCCAGCCCGATGCCGCCGCCGGCGCCGAGCACCACGACCCACTCGCCGGGCCGCACCGCGACCCTGCGCGTGACGCCGAAGACCAGCGTGCAGTAGTTCTCGATCGCCGTCGCCGCGATCTCCGGCTCGACCCCGTCCGGCACTCCGACGACGGCGGACGCCGGCAGCACGGCATGCGAGGTGAACCCTCCGAACGCGGTGAGCAGGGCCGCGACGCGATCTCCGACGGCGGGGGAGGTGACCCCGTCGCCGACGGCGCTCACGCGACCGGCCAGCGTCGAGCCCGGGGTGTAGGGCAGCGGTGGTCTGACCTGGTAGCGGCCGCGCGCGATCAGGTCGTCGACGAAGCTGACACCCGCGGCGTCGACCTCGACGAGGACCTCGCCCTCGCCGGGGACCGGCGTCGGCTCCTCGCGGAGCCCCACCACCGCGGGTTCCTCGAAGCTCTCGCAGACGATCCGCTGCACCTGTCTCCCCCTGGGATTCGACGACCGGAACGATCTCGCCCGCGCCCTGGTCGGGAGCGGGTGACGAGCCGACCCGACAGTACGTCAGCGCGGGTCCGCGAGAATGTGGCCCGGCGAACGGAATCACGACCGGACCGATGAGATCCGTGCCTGCCCCCGGGTCCATCCCGACGAAGCCTGCGACGCAGGACGACCGGAACCCCGACCGATCACCAGGAGCGCACGATGGGCACCATCAAGGCAACGCATCGTGGCACAGCGGGCGCCCGACGACCCGAACCTGCACCACCTCGACGGCCGCGACCTCTACGGCCCGGCGGACGCCGTCGAGCTGCCGCTGCCCGACCGGCTCCACCCGGACGCGGCCACCCACCGCCGCATCGGCGAGCGCTTCGCCGCGGCGGTGTTCGGCGACGGAGGACCGCTTGTCGCCCGCCCGGCCTGAGTCGATCGGCCCGGAATCAGGCAGCCGACTGCCCCGAGGGCGCATGGTCGGCCCCCGGCCGAACGCGACGCCGGTAGTGGTCGCGGACCAGCAGTGCCCCGAGCACGAGGGCGAGAACACCGAAGGCCACCCCGACGACGGCCGGCAGCGCCGAGACCGAGGTGATGCCGTTGGCCACGACGGCGATGATCAGGAGTACCCACAGGGCGCGGTTCGGGACTCCGCGCGCCGGGGTTCCCCGGTGCGTGCTGGAGGTCAGGGGAGTGCTGGTCATGGAAGGCGCCTCTCGTCGTGGGGGACGGTCCCCGTGGCTGTCCGATGTGGTCCAGTCCGGTCGCTGCGCTGCCGGGACACATCGTTCCGAGGTGCGCAGTTCCCGGTCGCCACCTTTCGATGGAGGCGGAGCGGGCGGTGACCGGTGGAGCGGCGCCGTACCGGATGATGGGGACTCGCCGCCCGGCGACGACCGACGAGCAGCCCCTGCGGAGGACCGTGTCCCGCTCGATGCAGCCACCGCACCGGCCCGCGCCGCTCCACCCGGTGACCGCGACCGTGTGCGGGCTGGTCGCGATCGGCATGCTGTCGTTCCTGCCGTCCGCCGCGGCGGTGGACCCGCCACTCGGCCCCGTGCCGAGCCCGGGCGATGCCGGGTGGTGGACGTTCTCCGTGGGTCGGAGACCTGTTGCAGGATGTCGCCCGATCCGGGTGATCTT
>JAKDNL010000911.1 GCA_030451825.1 Pseudonocardia sp.
CGGGGCAGGGTCGGGCAGCCAGTCCGGCGGCACCGGAACCATGCCCGGGGTGATCGTGGGCAGGTGGGTCTCCACCCGGGCCAGCAGCGCGTCCTGGCGCCAGGAGTAGCGGATCGCGATCTGCGGGTTGATCCGCTGCACCCAGGGGCCCTCCACCGACGACGCGCACGCCAGCCCGGAGCGGGCCGGGTCGTCGGCGTCGACGAACAGCCCGCACCGGCCCGCCTGCTGCAGCACGTCACTGATCGCCGCGGAGATCGACGACGCCCCAGCACCGGCGGAGCCGGCCAGGACCGGGATGACCGCGCCGAACGCGCTCCAGGACACCGGGCGGGTACCCGACTCGGGGAACACGGTGCGGGCGCGTTCGTAGGTGTGCTCGGTGGCCTCCCCGAGCTCGGCCGCGTCATCACTTGGGTCGGTGGCGGTGGCGGTGTCGGCCGCGGCCGCGGCCGCCGCGGCGGCGTTGACGACCGCTTCGTTGTCGGCCGGACCCAGATGCGGGGCGCGCGAACGCGCCGCGGTCCCGAGCACGTGGTTGAGCTCGTGCGGCGTGCGCGCCGGCCCCGGCGTGTACTGCGCGGCTGCGGTCATCGGTGACGACCTCCTCGATCGAGACGTGTCCTCGTGCTCATGGCCGTTCTCACAGCGGTACTCATGCGGCACTCCCGCTGGCTGATGCCGCGGCGTCGGCGGTGTCGTAGAGCTCGCGGGCGGCGGGCCCGAACTTCGGCGACACCAGATCGCGGTCGTCGCCGCCGCTGACCACCCCGATGACCTGCCCGCGCCCGCTGGCCGGGTCCGGGCCGCTGAGCCACGGCCCCCCGGACGCGCCCTCGGTCATGTCGCAGGCCATCACCAGCACCTGCCCCGCGATCTCGTCCCGCCCCGCGCCGGCGAAGTCCTCGGTGCGGGCCCCGCCCTCGCAGGCCTGCAGCGACTGCCCGTCGTAGCGACCGACCGCCGGATAACCCAAGGCAGCCACATCGAAGCGGTCCGGAGTGGAGAACCGGATGCCCTGCGCGCCCAGGACCTCCTCAGCCCGGCGGCCCTGCACCGGGGCGAGGCTGGCGAAGGCGAAGTCGGTCTCCGCCGCGACGTCGGTGATCGGCGACCGGGCCTGCTGCCAGGCCTTCGGCACCCACGCAGTCTCGACGGGCCACCGCCCGTAGGGCTCCTCCCCGGACGCATAGCCCGGGATGAAGTAGGCGCCCTCGACCCGCCACGCGCCCTCGAGCCACACACAGTGCGCCGCGGTCGCGACCAACCGCTGCGAGCGCGACGCCACCACCGAGGCCGTGCACTGGTGCCGGCCGCCGTCAACGACCAGCACCCCGACCGAGGACGAGGACAACCCGCCCACCACCGGCTCGGCCTGACCCGGACCCGGTGCCGGCGCCCCCGGTGTCGTGGCCTGGGCGATCGGGTCGGCCACACCCCTCTCGGTGGCCGACCCGAACCCCGACACCGGTCCCCGCGGTTCGGCTGGGGACTCGGCGGGCAGCGCGATCACCACCGCCGCGGCGAGCACCGCGGCGACCGGCCACACGCTGATCCAGGACGGGCTCACGCAGCTCAGAGCCCCAACTTTTCGGAACAGGCCGGCCAGGCGTTCCAGCCCTGCTCGGCCTGGACCTTCTCCGCGACCGCGATCTGCTCGTCCTTGCTGGCCTGAGCCGGGTCACCCTGCCCGCCGAAGGCCTCCCAGGTCGCCGGATTATCTAGATCTTGGAACTCTTTGTGCTGGTCGGCTTGTTGCAGGGGTG
>JAKDNL010000328.1 GCA_030451825.1 Pseudonocardia sp.
CGGCGGAGAGCACGGTGTGGGCCATGCTGGCGATGAACTCCTGCTGGCGCCGGACACGGTCGAGGTCCCCGTCGGGCAGGCCGTGGCGCTGGCGGACGAACGCCAACGCGGCGGCCCCTTGCACGGTCTGGGGGCCGGCCGGGAAATGCGCCCCGGAATAACTGTCGTCGACCGGTGCGACCAGACAGACCGGCACCCCGCCCACCGCCTGGCTGATGCCGAAGAAGCCGGCCAGGTTGATCGCGGCGTAGTGGGTGATGGTCAACCCGGTCAGCTGCTCGACCGTGGCGATCGCGGTACGCCCCCCGGCCGCCGCCGACTGCACCGCCAGCGCCGGGCCGGAGACACCCCGGCTGCGCAGGGCGTCCCGGGCGGCGTTGTGCCCGTAGGTGTACGCACTGTTGATCTTGTGGGTGCCGTAGCCGGGGATCGCGACGTAGGAGTCGCGCGGAATCGAGAATCCGGTGGCCTCGCCCCCGCCCGCCGGGATGTGCACCACGATCATGGTGTCGGTGTTGTCGCCGCCGTCGTCGGAGCCGCCGGCGTGGAGCTGATCGAGCACCTGCTGGGGCAAGGGGTCGCCCTGGGCATCGGTGCGACTGTCCACCCCGACCACCAAGATGTTCTGGTCGCTCGACAGGCCCGGTCCGGAGATCACGTCGGCCCTGGTCAACCGGCCGTTGAGCTGCTGGGTGTAGAACCAGGCCGCGCCGAGCAGCACCAGCAGGGCCAGGGCGACCAGCGCAGCCACCAGCCGGGTCCGACGGTACCGACCTCCCGGGCGCCCTCCCCGGCCACGGCGGGGTCCGCGCGGCGGCGGCCCGCCGCCACGCGACCCCGGCTCCGGGCGCGGGGAGCGTCCACCGGCCGGTGGACGCCGGGATGGCCGGGTGCCCCGCCGAGCCGTGTCCCGCGGTGGCTCATCCACGACGTCCACCGGCACGCGGCCGAACCGGTCGGGTCGCGGTGTCGCCCGGGCGTGCGAGCGGCATCGGGCGAGGCCCTCCGGCTCGCCCCGGCACGGGAGCTGCCCGGCGCCCGCATACCGCCCCGCCGGTCCCGGTCGGGGGCCGCCGGCAGCGCACCGGCCCGCGGCCCACACACGCCGCGGTGGTCAGGGCGACGGCGGGAAACAGGCTCCCCAGCGGCGCTCCGGACGCGTTCGCCCCCACCGCGGCGCCGACGACGGTCGACAGCACCGCCACCGGCCACCGGGCCCCACGCCGGCCGGACCGGACCGGGCGCTGCCCCCTACGAAAGCCCGCGTAGTGGCCGCGTCCCGCCTCGCCGATCAACTGACCAGCCATGACAGCCCACTCTAGTGGTCCGCCCGGGATTGCACCGGTCCATGCGCCGGCCCATCGAGTCAGCCGTGCTTCTGCTCTCCCTGCGGCGACATTGCAGCAGTGAGGCGCCGTTCGAGATCGCCGACCGCGTGCTCGAGGTCCGCGCGGACCTGGGCGAGAAGCCGGGCGTGCTCGGCGCGCAGGGCGGCGATGGTGACGTCGCGCCGGCCCTCGTCGAGGGTGACGACGATGCTGCCGCCCGGGGACAGGGTGGCTTCTTTGATCTCGCTGATGTCGTCGGCGCCCTGCAGCCGACACGCCGCCTGCACGTCACCGCGCCGCAGCCCCAGGCGACGCAGCGCGCCGGCTACGGGTTGGCCGTCTCTGATCAGAGTGGTGGGAGCGCCCTCGAAGAGGCGAACCAGGACCGAGTAGCGGTTGGCGAGGCGGACCACGCCCGCATTGACCGCCAGCAGGACGGCCGCACCGAGGAGGCCACCGGTCAGGCTGTTGTCACTGCCGATCACGGCGTTCTGCACCACATTGGATAGCAGCAACAGAACGACCAGGTCGAAACTGTTGAGCTGGGCGAGATCGCGCTTTCCGGCGAGGCGGAGCAGCACGACCAAGCCTCCGTAGACGCCCACCGTCCGGAGGGCCTTCTCCAGCAGCGGTACCTGAATCTGCCACAGGTCGGTCCAGATCACCCGGCAGCCTCCTTCCTGCCTCGGCCGCGCCCATCGCCGACACGCGCTGCGCCCCGGGGCGCGGTGAGCGCGACGCACCGGACGTAGTGTGAACCGTCCCGGGTCCAGCGACAGGCACCGACGTGCTCGTGGCCCGAGCGCGCTCGCGGTGCCGGGCGGGACCGCCGTCCCGGCCCGTCGTGGGTCGGCCGTCTCGGCCCGTCGTGTGGCGGCCGCCGGCGCACTCACCGGTGGGCAGCGGTGATCCCCAACCGGGCGAGGTTGTCGAGCGCGGGGTGTTCGCGGCCGGCGGGGCCGGCGGCGAAGCTGGTGAGCAGCCGGGTGGTGATGGCGTCGATGGTCGCGGAACTGTCCTGACCTCGACAGCCGGGTTCGAGTCCGCAGATCCAGTACTGGGTGCCGGCCGAGAACACCCCCGCGCCGCTCGGGGTGGTGTAGTAGGTGACGTCGGCGTGATCGGCTCTTCCGCCGCAGCGGACGGGAGAGTGGAACAGGACCTCGATGGGGCGCGGGGTGGGCACGTCGAGGTCGACGCGCTCGTACTCGTTGCCGACGAG
This sequence comes from Pseudonocardia sp., assembly GCA_030451825.1. Lineage (GTDB taxonomy): Bacteria > Actinomycetota > Actinomycetes > Mycobacteriales > Pseudonocardiaceae > Pseudonocardia. The sequence goes on from JAKDNL010000328.1 coordinate 2,551, forward strand.
CCCGGGCAGGTGCTGCCCGTCGGTGACGACGCCGCGGAGAAGCCAGTTGCCCGGGTCGACGGCGACCATGTCGGCGTCGGCCGGGTTGCACTGATAGAAGTTGCCCAGCAGGACGCTCTCCGGGCGTGGATCGGGCGGGTCGCGCCACTGGGTGGTGGCCTGCGCCGGGTCGGTGGCACTGATCGGGTCGTCGGCGAACGACTTGTAGTCCACCTCGACGCGGTCCGGGCCGAGCCCGCTGGGTTCCAACCGGATGTGGCGGTAGATCTCATTGCCACCCAGGAACGCCAGGTTGACGCCGCGGTCGCGGCCGGCCGTCGCGGCGTCGCGCATCTGCTGGGACCAGTACTCGTCGTGACCAAGGGTGACCATCGCCCGGGCGCCGTCGAGCAGGTGCGGGTCGGCGTGCAGGTCGACATCGGTGGCGTAGCCGAGCGGGAGCCCGGAGCGCTCGGCAAACTGGACGAAGGGGCGTTCGAAGATGAGGAAGTCACCGGCGCCCTCCATGTCCTTGGCCTGGTAGGGCCGGTCGAAGGAGACCGCCCGGGAGCGGTCGGCGAACCGTCCGCTCCGGCTGGCGTAGAGGCTGTCACCGCCCCAGCGGTTGTAGGCCTGCCAGGTGGTGACGGCGTTGACGATCACGATCCGCCCGGTGTTGTCCGGCGTGGTCACGGTCAGCGGGACGAACTGCTGCGCCCCGGTGTCGGCGTCGAGGCGGACCAGGTAGTCCCCGGGCGGCCAACCCGCGGTCGGCACCGTGAGCGAGGGCTGCCAGGGCGCGACGTCGGTGTGGCGGGGCTGCTGCACGACCGCGTCGGGCTGCTTGTGCCCGGGCTGCCGGCCAGAGGCCCAGACCTGGGCGCCGCCGGTCGGCGGGTAGTCACCGATCCGGAACGCGGTGGCGGTGAAGCTCGCCGCGGTGGTGGACACGAACAGTCGCACCGGCTCCCCGGGAGCGACGCCGACCCGGTCGGCGAAACCTTCGATCGCATGGGCGGGGCCCGGATGCGTGAGCTGCCACGCCGCGCCCAGCAGCCGGACCGGGTGGGAGGGAACAGTCGCCCCGGTCGGCGGGCCGCTCGGTGCCTTGCCAGGGGCGGCCAGGCCGCACCCCGCGACCACCGCCACGAGCATCATCGTGAGCAGCACACGTGAGGGCGTCCGCCGGAGGGCCACGGCCAAGATTCTCGCGCACGGCAGTGGCGACCGACGGAGGTTTTACGACCGGGGCGAACTGCGGTCCCGATTACTGTATGTGGACAACTCGTTTCGAGCAGTAGCTGGGATTCGTGCCTGCAGGCATGGTGCCAGCGCTGAAGCACCATCAGGCACATCCGGGTGTCGCGGATTTGGCACAGGGCGGATCAGGAGACGTCCGAGGCCCGGCACGCGACGCCCGGGCTTCCCGGCTCGCCGTAGCGGGCCAGGGCAGCCGCGCCGGCCAGCACCGCGACGAAGCCGAGCGAGGCAAGCCAGACCAGCCCGGTCCGGGTGTGGTCGCCCAGGAGCGTGACACCGACCAGCGCGGGCACGACCGTCTCACCGACGACCAGCAGCGTGGTCACCGTCGTCACGGACGCGGCCTGCAACGCGGTGGCGTAGAACGTGAACGCGACCACCCCGCCGAGCACGATCGCGTAGCTCGCAGGGTCGCCGATCAACGCGGCCGGGGTGAGCTCGGTGAGTAGCCGGCCCGCGATCGCCACCACGCCGAAGCCGAGGCCGGCGACCAGGCCCAGGGCCGGAGCGCGGACACGTCGGGGCGCGCGGGCGGCTCCCACCCCGACACCGCCCAGCACCACCGCGGCCACCAGCACCGCGAGATGCGTGCCGGCGCCGGCCCCACCGCTGCCCTGCACCCCCGCGGACCCGGCCAGCAGTCCGAGGCCGGCGATGGTCACCGCGACCGCGGCCCAGGCCCGCGCACCGAGCACCGAACCCAGCAGGGGCCGCGCGGCGACCGCCGTGACCGCGAGACTGGCCGCGACGCCGGCCTGCACCACGAACAGCGGCAGCACCTGCAGCGCGGCGAGCTGGGCGGCGAACCCGGCCAGGTCCAGGCCGATCCCGACCACGAACCGCCACCGCTGCACGAGCCGCACCAGCAGCATCGGGTCCACGCCGCGGGTCGTCGCCGGCTCCGCGCGCGCCGCGAGTGCCTGCACGACCGAGGCCAGCCCGTAGCACAGCGCCGAGGCGAACGAGGCCAGCCAACCCCACCACACAAGCGCCGACGGTACGTACCGGCGGGTGACACGGCGCTGCCCGCGGCGTACCCGTCCCGTCGCCGGGTACAGCCCGCCTGGCCGTCCACCACGACACGGGCGATCAGTACCCGGAGTGTGGATCCGCAGCAGGGCCGCGGCCGGCACCCGGACCGGCTGTCGTCTCGGCCTCCTGCAGTACGTACCGGTCGACGCCACGACGCCCAGGCTCGTCCACAGCCGCTGACGCGCGCTCGAGGAGGGCTGAACGACTCCTCAGCGGCCTTCAGCGCCGGTTCAGCGGTACGGGTGCAGTGTCGAGGGTGTTCCACGGCGACCCGCCGAGAACCTGTGAAGAGCAAGTCGATGCGAAGGAGAACCACCATGGCACAGAACAACATGACCGGGATGGAGCCGGCGGAGACCGCGGACGGGCCCGGCGGTGAGGCGAGCGGCACCGAGTCCGACGCCGGTGCCAACGTCAACCAGCAGGGCGAGTTCCAGGGCAACTACTGACCTGGGCTCGAACCGTCGTTTCCGGGGCGGTCGGCACCAGCTGCTATGCGGCGCTGGTGCCGGCACCCCCCGGGCCGTAGCACCCCCGGTGGGGTCGCTGCCCGAGGGAGAAGCCGCCGATGGCCCCGCTGCCCGCCGCCGACGCCGGCTCCCCTACCTCGACGACTGCGTCCAGGTGGGGGCCTCTCCTGCGCGCCGACGTGGAGCTCTGCCGCAGGCTGATACCGGTGCTGGGCCCGCATCGGCTCCGCCTGGGCACGGTGGTGGCCGCGTCCTGCGTGGGCCCGGTGCTGCTCGCCGCCCGGATCTGGTTGCTCAAGACCCTGATCGACGACGTGTTGCGCGGGCACCACCCCGGACTGCTGCCCGCGGTCGCCGCCGGGTTCGTCGCGATCGCGCTCGCCCGCGGAGGACTGAGCTGGTGGATCCAGGTCACCGCCGGTCGGGTGGGCACACAGGTGGTGCAGGCGCTGCGGGTGCGGATGTTCGGGCATCTGCAGGGCCTGTCGCTGCGCTACTTCCACGGCCAGCGCCTCGGTGAACTGCTGACCGGGCTCTCCGGAGACACCGCCGCGCTCGAGGATCTACTGGTGTCGGGTATCGGCACCATCGCCGCGCATGTGGTCACGCTGGGCCTGTTCCTGGGCCTGCTGCTCTATCTCGACCCCGCGCTGGTCGCAGTGGCCGCGACCACGCTGCCCCTGCTCGTGGCGCTCACCGTGGTCGAGGCGCGCCGCGGGCGCCGGCTGCAGCACGACGTCCGGGAGACCAGCTCGGCGCTGATGTCCACCGCGGAGCAGGCGCTCTCCGCGATCGCCCTGGTCAAGTCGTTCACCCGCGACGGTTTCGAGACCGCCCGCTACGGTGCGGCCGCCCAGCGCGCCGCAGGAGCGCGGCTGCGGGCGGTGCGGCTTCGGGCGGCCGTGCCACCGGGCGGCGACCTCGTCGCCGCCCTCGGTGTCGCCGCGGTGGTCCTGGTCGGCGCCCGGCAGGTGCTGGCCGGTCAGCTGAGCCTGGGGTCGCTGGTGGTGTTCCTCAGCTACCTCGCGTCGCTGTACTCGCCGATCCAGGGACTGGGCCGGCTCACCGCCACGGTGTCGCGTGCGCTGGTCGGGGCCGAGCGCGTCCTCGAGGTCCTCGACACACCCGTCGAGCTGACCGAACGGGTCGGCGCGCCCGCGCTGCCCCCACCGGTGAGTGGCACCGTCACATTCAGCCAGGTGAGCTTCGCCTACACCCCGGGCCATCCGGTACTGCACCGGGTGACCTGTCGATCGCACCCAGCGAGATGGTCGCGGTGGTCGGACGCTCCAAGACCGGGACGACCACCCTGGCCGGCCTGCTGCTGGGCTTCTACGATCCCACGGCGGGGCAGGTGTGCCTGGGCGGGCACCCGACCTCGCACCACGACCCGGCCAGCGTCCGCGCGCAGGGTGGCCGCCGTCGTGCAGGAGCTGATCCTGTTCGATGCCTCGGTGACCGAGAACATCCGCTACGGTCACCTGGACGCCGGTGACGACGAGATCCGCGCCGCCGCGCGGGACGGCGGTGTCGCGCAGTTCGCCGACCAGCTGGCCGAGGGCTACGACACCGTGGTCGGGCCGCGCGGCGCGCGGCTGTCCGGCGGGCAACGCCAGCGGGTGGCGATCGCCCGGGCCCTGGTCAAACCCGCCCCCGTGCTGCTGCTGGACGAGGCCACCTCCGCGCTGGACCCGGGCACGGAGGCCACGGTGCTCGCCGGGATCCGCGCGGCCCGCCCCCACAGCGCGGTGCTGCTCATCGCGCACCGGGCCAGCACGATCGCGCACGCCGACCGCGTCGTCGTCCTCGAGGGCGGCCGGGTGGTACAGCAGGGGGCGCCGGACGACCTCGCCGCCCGCCCCCGCGCCTACCGCGACGTGCACGGCGGCCGGCACCCGCTCGCCGACCGGATGTGAACGCTCTCATCGCCGTCACATCCTCGCTCAACCCCGCAGCTCGCATGCTCAACGGGTCCCACCCGGTCACCTCACGGAGCGACCCGTTGCCCATCCTCGACCGACTCGCCACCTCCAGTGCGCCGCGTCGCCGGCCGGCCCTGCGCTCCTGGCCGGCCCTGCGCGCCGGGTTGGCGCCCTGGATCGGGCGGTTGGCCCTACTGGTGGGCCTGGTAGACGTGGCGTGGGCGGTGCTGCCCGGATCGCGCCAGCGGCTCGCACCGCTGTTGGAGCTGCTACCCGACACCGCCGCCCAGACCGCGGTGGCGGCCAACCTGGTGGTCGGGGTGCTGCTGGTCCCGATCGGGGTCGCGCTGGGCCGGCGCAAGAATCGGGCCTGGCAGCTGACTGTCGCGGCACTCGCGGTCTCGGTGCCGGCGCACCTGCTGCTCGGCCGGGACTGGGGGGCCGCCGCGGCCTCGGCGGCGCTGCTGGCGTTGCTGGTGGCCGTCCGCGGCGAGTTCGTAGCCCTCAGCGCGCCGACCTCGCGCCG
>JAKDNL010000912.1 GCA_030451825.1 Pseudonocardia sp.
GATCGACGGGCCGCTACAACCCGGCGCGAAAATCGGCGTTAGCGACGGTTAGGCGCAATGCCACGTAGCCTAGCTTGATCATGACCTGACCTGCTGATTCTTCAGCGGCTCACGGCGTGGCGCGGTGATTGCGGCCGCGGGGGGTGTCACGGTGCGCGATCATGAGCGATGCTGTGGTGGTGCGGCCGGATCAGGTGTCGCTGGGGGTGCTGGTCAACGCGGTGCCCCGAGACGCCGTGGACGAGGCGGTCGCTGTGTGCGGGGTCCGGGAGAAGCGTTCGGACGCCAAGCTGCCCGCGCACGTGATCACCTATCTGACCTTGGCGTTGTCGCTGTTCGGTGACGACGACTACGAAGAGGTCGCGACCAAGGTCACCGGCTCGCTGGACCGGTGGGGGTGCTGGAACGCGGCCTGGACGGTGCCGACCGCCTCGGCGATCACCCAGGCCCGCAAACGCCTGGGCCGCACCGTGTTCCCGGAACTGTTCGAACGCACCTGCGGCCCGGTCGCCGGCAACGCCGGCCCCACGGCCGAGGCGGTGGCGTTGGGTACCGCGCGTGGGGCGTTCCTGCGCCGGTGGCGGCTGCTGGCCATCGACGGATTCGACATCGACGTGCCCGACAGCAAGGCCAACGCCGCCGAGTTCGGCTACGCCGGCTCGGGGGACAACCGATCGGCGTTCCCGAAGGCGCGGGTGGTGGCGTTGGCCGAGTGCGGCACGCACGCCTTCGTCGCCGCCGAGGTCGACGCCTACTCGGTCGGGGAGAAGACCCTCGCGCAGCGGCTCTACCCGCGGCTGCGCGCCGATGAACTGCTCACCGCCGACCGCGGCTTCTACTCCTGGCCGGCCTGGGACAACGCCGCCGCGACCGGTGCGGCACTGCTGTGGCGGGCCCCGACCCAGCTCGAGCTGCCGGTGGTGCGGGTACTGCCCGACGGGACCTACCTCACCGCGCTGATCACCCCCACCATCCGCGGCCGGCGCCGGGAGCGGCTGCTCGCGGCCGCCCGCGCCGGGACCGACCTGTCCGACATCAACGCCGTCCCCGACGCGTTCGACCAGCGCGGCCTGCCGGTCATCCACCTGGCCCGAGTCATCGAGTACGAGGTACCCGACCGGGACGGCAACGGCACCGGGGAGCTGATCGCGCTGCTGTCCACGATCACCGACCCGGGCGGGGACAACGGGGCCCAAGCAGACGAGCTGGCCGCTGCCTACCATCAGCGCTGGGAACAAGAGACCGGCCACGACCAGCTCAAGACCCACCTGCGCGGACCGGGGAAGGTGCTGCGCTCGCGGCTGCCCGACCTGGTCCACCAGGAGATCTGGGCCTACCTGATCACCCACCACGCGATCAGCGAGCTGACCGCCCGAGCATCCGCCGCCGCCGACCTCGACCCCGACCGGATCTCCTTCACCAAGGCCCTGCGCATGATCCGCCGTACCGCCACCGGGACGGCGGACATTCCCCCCTGAGGACTGGAACGGCCGTCTCCCGGCCCACCTGGGCGAGCTCGCCACGCTGCTCATCCCGCCGCGGCGCGAACGCACCTGCCCGCGCGCGGTCAAACGAGCCCGACACAACAGCTACCGGGTCAAGAAGCCCGGCGAACCGGCCAGCACCCGCCACCGAGCACCAGCCACGGTCAACATCCGCGGACTGAAACGCTGGTCAGCAGCATGATCCACTTAGGCTACGTGGCATTGCGGTTAGGCGTGGGTGTCGCCGATCGCCACCTCGCCGCCAGCGCTGACGTCGGCG
>JAKDNL010000329.1 GCA_030451825.1 Pseudonocardia sp.
GTCCGGTAGGCGCAGCTGGTTGAGCAGCCGAGCCAACAGCGCCCGGTGCGCGCGCAGCTCACCGAGCAGCGGCGCGGCCACCGGCTGCCCGTGCGAGCCCGGCACGGTCAACGCCGTGTCGCGCTGCTCGGCGTCCAGGCGCTCGATCAGGTCCAGCTCGCGGCACGCGTCTTCCAGCACCCGCAGCTCGTCCGGGCGCAGCTCGTAGTCGGTGGTGACGGCCCGCCAGAATCCGCGGCCGCGCGCGTCCAGGTGAGCCGGCGCCCGGTGAGCTGCAGCCATGATCATCCTCCTGTTGATCTTCAGTTTCGGGGGCCACTTCGCTCGCACAAGGTCTGGTGCTAACCCCCTGCGGTCGAGCACCCCCACCGGCGGGGGTCCCCGCCCAGGGGGGCCGGCTGGCTCGGCCTCGGTTCGGCCTTGAGCGTGGCTCTCAGCGCCCGTTGAGAACGTCGCTATGCGCTCCGGTGCCGCTCGACGGACAGCGCCGCGATGTAGTCCTCCAGCGGCGCACGTTCCAGACCACGGGCGTAGCGGGCGGCTGCCGAGGCGCGCTCAAGGCAATGCCGGTGCCATGCCCGGTGCCCGGGCTGCGGCGCGTCACTGGCGCGGCCGCAGCCCGGGCACTGATCCGAGGTCGTCACCCCACGGCCTCGGTGATCTTGACGATGGCGGCCGGGTGCGGGAAGGCGAACCCGACGCGCATGGTCGCCCGGATCGCGATCTGGTCGCTGGAGAAGTAGGCCTCGCGGCTGGTCTCCAGCGTGGCGTTGTTCCGCATCACGACCATCACGCGGGTGCGCGGGATGGCCCAGACCGTGCCCGCGGTGACCGCGGTCGAGACGTACAGCGGCACCCCGAGGATCACGCGGCTACTCGGGCGGGTCGGGTCCTGGCCGAGCAGGGGGCGCGCACTGGCGTTGCCTTCCTTGAGCTGGGACAGCGTGAGCGCGGTCGCCGGATCGGTGACGAACGAGGAGACGCTGACGCCTTCCTGCTCACCCGCGGCGATGGCAGCGGCGAACGCGTCCAGGTCGGCGACCGGGGTCGCGTAGGTCTGCTCGGTCACGCCGGCCATCGACTCGAGTCCGGCCGGGGCCGGCGCGGCCAGGGCGCCGAAGAACGCTTCGTCGAGGCGCCGGGCGATGTCGCGGGACAGGCCATCTCCCACGACGCGGGCCGCGGCGGGGTCGGAGTCCTCGGCCAGCTCGCGGGTGATCACCGTCAACCCGGCGACCTTGGCCGGGGTGATAGTGACCTCGTCGAGGTCGGCATCGGACAGGGCGATCTCGCCGCCCTCGGCGACCCACCCGGCGGTCGGGTCGGCCGCGACGATCGGCACCCGGAACTCGTGCGAGCGGGTGGTGACGGTCTGGGCGACCTGGGTGGCGACGGCGGCGGCCTGGACGGGCTGGACGATGAGCGGGCCGACCTCGTCGGGGCGGAGGATCGCGGAGCCGGTGGAAGTGAACAGAGCCATGAGGGTGTCTCCCGGAGGTTGTGCGCGCAGGCTGGCGCAGGGGGTGTTCATCCGCAGCGGCACGGCCGGCTGTGGTGGCTCTCCGGGAGCCTGACGGGTCCGGGGCGGTGCGCCGCTGGCGCCTGGTCGCCCCGGACCGTGTGGGCGATCTTAGCCGATCGCGCGGCGGACCACCTCGGACCAGTCGGCACCGCCCGGCCCACCGTCGGGATCGCTGCCGCCGCGGGGCATGGCCTCGACCGGGCGGCGGGTCGCGGCGGCGGGCCGGGCGCGCCAGTGCGGACGCTCGGACAGCAACGCCTCGGCCGCCGCGGTGACCTTGGCCGGGTCGACCTTGCCGGCGTCGTCGCGCAACTCGTCCAGGCCGTGCACCAGCAGAAGATCGGACCCGTGGGCCAGTCCGGCGTCGGTGGCCAGCGCCTCAACTTCGGTGGTCTGATATCCGGCCACCACTGTGGCGAGCCTGTCGCGCTCGGTCTCGGTCTCGCGCAGCTGGGTCCGGTAGCGGGCGGCGTCCCGGGCCGCGCGGGGTCGGGTGTCCTCGCCGCCGTCGTCCGGGGTGTCGTCGGCCGGCTGGTCGTCGTGCTGCTCGGGCGGGTCCGGGGCCACGGTGGGCTCGGTAGCCGGCTCGGTTGTGGCGTCGGGGGTGTCGGGGGTCGTCATCGGGTCTCTCCCTTGTCCTCGCGGTCGTCTGCGGCACGGCGTAGTTCTGCGGCTTGGCTCAGCGCTCCGCTGAGGTCGATGCCGTGCTCGGCCAGCCCGATCACCGTCCCGGCGTGCGCGGAGACCGCAGCGGCGGTCACGAGCAGCAGGAAGTGGCCGCGCTCGGCCTCGGGCAGGGCGTAGGCCTGCTCCATCACGAACTCGGTCGGTTGGGTCGCGGGATCGCGGAGCTTGGCGGTGACGGCGCCGTGGGCGGTGTCGGCGGCGAGTCGTTCCAGGTCGTTCATGCGGATGCCTCCGTGGAGGTGTCGGGGGTGAGCTGGTCCAGGTCGACGGTGGCGCCGCGGCGGGCGCGAAAGGCGGCCACCTGGCGAGCCATCTCGGCGTCGTGCTCGGCCGCCCATGCGTCGTACGGGTCGCGGCCGGCCAGGTAGTCCGCCCGCTCGGCCTGGGTGAGCTCGAGCAGGAAATCGGTCGGCAGGTCACCCCGGGGTGGGTTGTCCGGCGGCCGGCTCGAGCCGGGCAGGGTGATCCGGCGTTGACCGCGGGGGCCGGTCACCGACAGCACTCCGCGACGGACGGGCGCAGCCGGCGGTGCGCGGCCCGGACCTCGGGCGTCATCGCTCCGACCTCAACGAGCACGTAGCCCGCGGGTCGGTACGGGGAGCCGGGCCGGAAGCAGTGCGCGGTGCGGTGACCATCGGCGTTCGCGTCGTGCCCGCCGTGGCGGTGCCAGTGGCGGCACCAGCCGCACCAGACGAGCAAGGTCTGGCCGTTGCGGAACGCGGGCAGCGTGGGCGCCTCGCGGAGCGTGGCGAGCGGTTCGGGGGGAGCAGAGATCATCTTGGGTTCCTGGGGGTCTGGGACGTCGGTGTCGGTGGCGGATCGCGTGGCGGATCGCGTGGCGGATCGGTGGCGGTCCGCCACGCCGTACCCGCAGGTCAGGGCACCGCCGTGACGGATTCCGGCAGTGGCGGATTATTCGGCGAACTCTCTCTGTGTCTCTCTCACCTCTATTTCTCTCCTCCCTACTACTTATGAGGAGAGAAACCGGAAAACCGCCACAGAGCACGGCGCAAAGCGGCTCTGACCAGCGGTGCGACGGGGTGGCGGTTCGAGCAGAGTAACCGCCACCGATCCGCCACCGATCCGCCACGGCGGTCATCGCGGCATCGATGGCCACGGCCGCCCCGGAGCCTGCGTCAGCGCCCATAGCCAGCACTTGTTCGTCTTGACCCGGGAGACCCCGAGCGAGCTCAGGCGACGGCCGAACGCGTGCGGAGTGGGGTAGCTCGGCCGGCCGGCCGGGCCGTGCAGCCGCGGTTGCCCACTGAGCCACGCGCAGTAGGTATCAAGCAGCTCCGCTGCCGGCGTGCCCTTGACCGAGTCGTCGAGCCGGGTCATGCGCTGATCGATCCACTGGCCTATCGGGTCCTGGTCGCCGGCCAGCTCGGCCTCGGTGCGCCCGTCGAACGTCGCGGCGTCCCCGGCCCGGTCCTTGGCCACACTGTCCAAGTCGGCCAGGTACATGGCCGCGGAGCGCATCAGGGCGGCGAGGATGCCGGGGGCCTCAGCACCCCACATGGAGAGCACCGCCTGGACGGCGGGCCGGACCGCCGACTCCGGCGCCTCGGCGGGGATCACCCGCATCCGGGCGCGCAGCGCGGGGTCGCCGAGATGGGGCTCCTCGTTCGTGGTCATCAGCAGCGTGTGGGTCGGAGAGAACGAGATCGGGTCCCGGTACTTGCGCGCACCGGACAGCTGCCCGCCTCCTGTGAGCTGCTTGAGCCGCTCGGTGGCAAGGTGTCCCTTGCGCGGGCCCTCGTCCACGAACACCGCCCGCCGGCCCTTCAGCTCGGCGACGACGCTCGGCGCCAGCTCAGCGCCCAGCAGGCTCGTGTCTCCCGCGTGGCCGTAGGTGCCCAGCAGTCGCATGATGCTCGCGACCAGGAACGTCTTGCCGGACCGCTCGGGCCCGAACAGGATCGGCAGCACCGCGTCCGAATGCCCGGTGAGGCTGACCGCGAGTACCCGCATCGCCCAGGCGCGCAGCTGCTCGTCCGGCAGCACGGTGGCTACGAACCGATCCCAGGCCGGCGTCGCGACCGTCGGGTCGGGAGCGCATGCGGCGGTGTGCAGGTGCGGGGTCCCCGGATCGAGCGCGGCCGGGGTCGGCACCTCGCCCGAACGACGCAGATCCCAAGGCACGCCCCCGGCCCAGAGCACCCCCGGGTCTGCGTCGAGCTCGTCCCCGGTTATGCACATCGGGTGGTGGTCGTTGACCAGCGCGCGCAGGCGGGCACCGATCGCCGATGCCGGCCCGGAGGTCCGGAACCGGGCCAGCCGCGTGGCCTGACGCTGCTCCCGGGTCGGACGCTCACCCTTGGCCGGCTTCATCGGGTCGCCGGTCGGCATCAACGGGATGAGCTTGGTCAGCGGCCAGGTCCGGACCGCGGTGTCGTCCTTGCGATCGCGCCAGACCTCACCATGGCGGACCAGCCATGACCCGGTGTCGACGTTGAACCGCAGGGCGGGGTACAGCCGCAGCGCCACCGCCTCGGCCAGGGCGTGATCGGTCTCGCCGTTGTCCGGGTCGAACGGCTCCGTCCCGATCGCATCGGCCAGCGTCCACGGCCGGGGCGTGACCGGCCCAGTGGTGTCGCCGGCGGCCTGTGCTGACGGAGGGCGGACGACGACGTAGTCACCGACGTTGACACCGAGCTGAGCCCAGGCTTGCGCGTCCAGGTGCGCCGGGCAGCACCGTCGGCTGCTCTGCGGGGTCGGCCGATCGAGGACGGGCCCGACCGCGCCGGGCAACATGGCGTCGAACTCGCTCTCGGCGTCGCGTTCGCCGGCCAGGGAGTTCTCGAACGACGCCCGCAGCTCGTCCAGTGCCTCAGCCGCGCCGTGGTGGCCTTGCTCGCCGAGCCGGACGACCCGCTGCTGCGCGTCCCGCACCGAGTCGTGCCGGGAGCCGGGAACCGCAGTGAACGCGTCGAGGGCGTCCCGCACCGCCGGGCACGCCGGACCGTCCGGGAGCCCTGCGACGAACGTGCGGACCTCACCGGCGTGGGCGTCGCGGCCGGCGATCCCGACAGCACGACGGAGCCCGTTGAGCCACGCCTGCGGCAGTTCGGGTAGCTCCGTCACCCTCGGCGGTTCGGACGGACCGGCGGTGCCGCGCCAGGAGTAGGGCAGGCCGAGCGTCGAGTGGATCGACGGCGCCACCACGGCCAGGCGGTGATGCCGCTGGATCAGCTCCACATCGGCCAGGCCCAGCTCTGGGAACGAGACGACGCCGGCCAGCTCGGTCCCGGCCGGGACCCGGTAGAACGAGATGCCTGACACCCCGTCGGCGCGGGCACTCGACCAGGGCCCGGCGGGCAGCGGCCCCCAGCGACGCTCGGCCTCGGCCAGGGTCTGCTTGCCGCGCTTGTCGCCGTAGGCGTCGACGTCGACGCCCACCACGCCCGCGGGCATCCGCACGCCGAGGCTGACGCCGGCAGGCAGGGTCAGCTGCTGCCACTGCCCGAACGTGAGATCAGCACCGGCTCGCCCGGTCACGTCGCGCAACAGGGGCTTCTTGGTGCCCGGCTCCACCGGGATCGGGGCCCACCCGGCGGCGAGCAGGGTGCGCACGGCGTCGTGCCAGCTGCGCAGTTGCTCGCGCGCGCTATCCTCGTCCGTGGTCTCGGGTGACCTAGCCGGTAGCACGGGCCGTTCAGGTGAGTAGGTGGGGCCGGTTCCTCCAGGGGCAGGAGGGCCGGCCCGCTCGCGTTCGGGCGTCATCCGGCCTTGGCTCCGTTCTCGTGCGTGGGCGGCCACAGCAGCGCGCTCACCCGGTCTCGCTGGGCCCGTGTCAAGGGCGGCCAGTCCGCGACGATCCGGGCGATGTGCGCCGCGATCGGGTCGTCGGCCGGGACCGCGGGTGGCTCGGTGGGCCTGGTGTTCATGCCGACGCCTTCCGACTCGTCAACCGGTCGATCTCGTCGGCGGGAATGCGCACTGATCGACCGATCCGGAATGCGCGGATCTCGCCGGCTGCGATGAGCCGCCGCACGGTCCGGATGTTGACGTTGACCATCTGCGCGAGCTCGGTGGGCGTGGAGCTCGGCCGCGTGGGAATGGTGGTGGGCTGCATCGCTTCTCCTCGGATGCCCCGGCAGGACAGGCTGGTGTCGGCCGGGTATGCGCCTGAGCCCCGGAACCTGCCCGGGTGCCGTGGGTGTCCCGGGCCTGCCGGGTTCGCGGTGACGCCGGACCTGCCGGGTACGCGCGTAGAGCTCCGGGCCTGCCGGACGAGAGAACCCCGGGCCTGCCGGGTGCGCGGTGACGCCGGACCTGCCGACGCACGCGCTCTGCTCAGACAATGACAGAGAGTGACTTGCGGGGCCAGTCGGGCAACGCTCGGTGGCCCCGCGTCGTTCAGGTGCCGCGTTGTCCCGGACCGGGCCGGCGGGGACCCGCATGGCGAGCGCGCAGCGGCAGCGAGCCCGTCTCGCGCGCTCGGCGCCACCGACGGCGACAGGTCACCTCGGCCGCGCCCCAACCGCCGACGGCACCGACCAGGCCGACCAGCACCAGCGCGACCACGTCCAGCGCGCTCACCGGGCGACCCGGCCGGCGTCGACCAGGGCCGCGGTCAGCGCGGGCAGCGTGGCCGGATCCAACACGATCGGGTCGTCGCCGGTCCAGCGCCCGGTCACCGAGTCCGCTGGCGCTAGCACGACCACCCGCGAACCGTCCGCATCCTGGTCCACCTCGACCGCGAGCGCGCGCGGTCGCCCGAGCACGTCCGGCGTCCGGGCGAGCAGCGCGAGGCGGGCGGTGCAGTGGTGGTCCGGTCCGCTGGTCGAGCTGCATCCCGACACGCACCACGGCCCCGGACCGGGTGGACCGACCAGCAGATCGCCCGCGGAACGCCCGATCTCCCGAGCCGGTCCACCCACAGTCAGACCGGTCCGCCCGGTCACCCCGTCCAGTCCACCCGCGGCCCTCACCAGTCCACCTCGGCGACCAGCGCGCGGACCTCGTCGGCCTCGGCCGGGGTCAGCCCGCCGGACCCGTAGTGCGCGTTCGCCCGCTGCTGCCCGTCGGCCCAGCTGCGCAGACCGGTCCGGACCTCGGCCGGCGTGAGGTCCATCGCCTGGGCGACCTGGCCGAGGGTGGCGCCGTGGGTGAGCGCGTCCACCGCGTCGGTCCAGCGCGACCACAGGACCCGCTCAGCGAGGGCGTGAGCGGTTGCCAGGGCTGCTACGGCGTGCGCTGCCACCCGCTCGGCCGGCAGCGTCTCGCCCAGCCCGTAGCGGGAACCGACCAGCCGGCCCCGGTGCTCGCCCAGGGCTGTCGCCAGCTCGGGAAACGACGTCGGCCCCGGCACGTCGGCCGGCTCGGCTGGGAACTCTGGGCGCGGATAGGTCATCATGTCCATGGGTCGCCTCCTAGCGGCGATCAAGGGCCCGGATCACGAGTGCGCTAACACCCGCCGGGCCCGCCTAGCTTGGCCGCACAGACGAAGGGAAATGCTGTTGTTCGTGGTCTTCGTCTGTAGTGGCAACATCTGCCGGTCCCCGATCGCGGAGAAGGTCCTGACC
>JAKDNL010000330.1 GCA_030451825.1 Pseudonocardia sp.
GGGGGAGTTGTTCCGGCCGCTGGGGATGGACACCATCGCCGACGACGAACCGCCGCCGGCCGAAGTGCTGCGCGGGTTCGTCGACGACGGCCGGGCGTGGGTCGTCGAGAGCGGCGGCGCCCTGGCCGCTTACCTGATCGCCGACGTGGTCGACGGCTGCGGGCACGTCGAGCAGGTGTCGGTGCACCCCGACCACGCCGGGCACCGGTACGGCGCCGCACTCGTCGAGCATCTCGCCGCGTGGTCACGGCAGCGGGGCGACCCCGCGCTGACGCTCACCACGTTCCGGGACGTCGCGTGGAACGGCCCGTACTACGCGCGGTGCGGCTTCCGGAGCCTGGCCGACGACGAGCTCGGCGCGGGCCTGCGGGCGATCCGTGCGGACGAGGCCGCCCGCGGCCTGGACCGATGGCCACGGATCGCCATGCGCCGCGACCTCTGACCGCGGCCGGCGAACCGTCGCGTCGCGGGCCCTGACGAACGGTCAGCCCGATGACCGGACCTGCCGGAACGGGACGTCCTTGTCCACCTCGGGTTCCTTCGGCAGGCCGAGGATCCGCTCGCCGACGATGGTGCGTTGGATCTGGTCGGTACCCCCGCCGATGGAGGTGAAGTAGGCGTTCATCGCCGCGAAGTTCGCCTCGTCGCCGTCCGGGTGCGCGTCGCCCTCGAGCATCGACTCAGGCCCGACGATCGCGGTCTGCACCGCCCCGTCGAGGTGCACCATCCGCGACATCAGCAGTTTGCCCAGCGACGCGACCGGTGACGACGTGCCCTGCTCCAGCTCGGCCTGAGCGCGCTGGTTGTTCCACCGGTTCACCGCGCGCAGCGTCTGCAGGCGTGCGATGTCGTCCCGGACCCGCGGATCCGCCAGGCGCCCGTACCGGCGGGCCAGCGCGACCAGGTCGACCTCGCCGGAGGCGTCGACGGCCCGTCCACTGCGGACGCTGGCGCCCATGTTGGACTCGGCCAGGGCGGCGCGTTCGTAGGCCAGCGCGGTCTGCAGCACCCGCCAGCCCTGCCCGGGCGCGCCGAGCATGTGCGTGGCCGCGACCCGGGCCTCGGTCAGGAACACTTCGTTGAAGTGCGCCTCGCCGGTCATCTGCCGCAACGGCCGGACCTCGACACCGTCCTGGCGCATCGGCAGGAAGAAGAAGCTCAGCCCGCGGTGTTTCGGCACGTCCGGATCGGTGCGGGCGACCAGCATGCCGTAGTCGGCGCGGGCGGCGCCGGATGTCCACACCTTCTGCCCGTCGACCACGAACTCCGTGCCGTCTCCGACGGCGGTGGTGCGGACCGCGGCCAGGTCCGAGCCCGCACCGGGCTCGGTGTAGAGCAGGCACATCGTGACCCGGTCGAGCAGCAGTGGGCGCAGCAGCTGCGCCTGCAGTTCCGGGGTGCCGAACGCGAGGACGGTGTTCGCCCAGAGGTTGACCCGGTCCTGCCCGGACCCCGGCGCGGCGGCCGCGCGGAACTCCTCCTCGACCACGTCCGCATCGGCGTCGGTCATCCCGAGGCCCAGCGTCGCGCGCGGCCAGCGCGGGACCGCGTAGCCCGAGTCGACGACCCGTTCGCGCCACGCGCCGCGGTCGCCGACGGGGTCCCAGGTCTCGAGATTCCAATGCTCGGACAACCAGGCGCGGACCTGGGCGCGGATGCCGCCGGACTCGGCGACGACCGTCTCCTGCTCGGTCGAGCCGGTGTCCGCGGGGGAGGGCACGCCGCGCTCGACCGCGGCCAGGTACCGCTCCCGGTGCGCGGCCGGCCCGCCGAACAACGCCGCACTGCTGCGGGCCCGGCGCAGGTAGAGGTGCGCCGGGTGCTCCCAGGTGAACCCGATGCCGCCGTGGATCTGGATGTTGTCCCCGGCCGCGCGGACGAACACCTCCGAGCAGAACGCCTGCGCCATCGACGCGACGGCCGCCGAGTCCGGCCGGTCCTCCGCCAGCGACCAGGCCGCGTAGTAGGCCGCCGAGTAGGCCGACTCGACGTCGACGAGCAGCTCGGCGCACAGGTGTTTGACGGCCTGGAAGCTGCCGATCGCCCGGCCGAACTGCACCCGCTCCTTCGCGTAGGCCACCGCCATGTCCAGCGCGGCGCGGGCCCCACCGGCCTGCTCGGCGGCCAGCACCACCTCGCCCGTGCGCAGCGTCCGCTCCAACGCGCGGGCCGCGTCCGGGCCCTCGGCGAGCAGCCGGGCCGGTGCCGCGTCGAACGTGACGTCGGCCTGCGGGCGGGTCGGGTCCACGGTGCCCAGCGTCGTCACCATGACCCCGGTCGCGCCGGCGTCGACGGCCAGCACCCGCGGGCCTTCCGCGACCACCAGCAGCAGGTCGGCGAGCGGACCGTCGGTGACCCAGCGCCGGCGGCCGGACACGGTGGTGCCGGAGTCGGCCACCACGCCGGTTCCGGTGAGGTCCCATCCCTCGTCCCCGGCGATCGCGACGGTGGCGATCCGCCGGCCGCCCGCGACGTCGGGTAGATACTCCGCGGCAGGTCCCGCGGCCAGCTCGGAGAGCAGTGTCGCGGCGAGCACCGCGCTGGACAGGTACGGCGAGGCGCTGAGCCTGCGGCCCGTCTCCTCGGCCACGACGGCCAGCTCGACCGGGCCGGCCCCGGCGCCGCCGTGCCGCTCCGGGACGGCGAGCCCCACCACGCCGAGCTGCCCGGACAGCAGGTCCCACAGCGTCCGGTCGATGCCCGGGTCGCCGACGTCGCGCCCGGCGAGGTCGTCGAGCAGCTCGCGTACCGCCGCGCGCAGGGCGATCTGCTCGTCGCTGAAGTCGAAGGTCACGCCCGTCAGCCTCGTTCACCCGTCCGGTCCGGGGCAAGATCGGGCCATTAGTGCCGGAACGATCCGGACACCGAACCGCCCGCCACGTCCGGTGGGGAGCGCCGGGCGTGGCGGGCGATTCGTGTTGCGGCGGAACTCTTGCCGCAGTGCGGTGGAGCTACTTGTACTGGCGCATCCAGGCGACCTGCATCTCGCTCGGTTCGGGCGAGCCTCCGTCGGGGAAGTAGTCGAGCTGGATGGTCGGGTGCATCGGACCGGGGGGCTGGGTCGAGGAGTCCGTGTTCTCGAAGAACTGGACGCCGTCGACGTAGCCGGTGATGCCCTCCGGCGTCCAGGACACGGCGTAGTTGTGCCACTGGGTGATGTCGACGGACTTCTTGGCCGTCTCCTGCGAGTTCTCGGAGCCGTGGTGCAGGAAGAACGAGACGTCGTCGGCGGCGCTGTTGGTCTCGGCGAAGTCGATCTCGCCGCCGTCGGGCCAGTCGCCCGAGTCCGGCCACAGGAGCAGCACCGGGTGGTACTGCTTGTCGCCCTTCGGGAACTTCGCGCGCATCTCCCACTTGCCGTACTTCTGGCCGTCGCCCCAGGAGATGCCTCCGGTGTTGCCCTCGGAGTCACCCCTGATCACCAGGTTGCCGTTCTCCATCGACACGGCGTCCGGGGTGCGCCGGCCCTGACCGTCGTGCCCGGGGCCGTCGTAGGCGCTCCAGTTCCCCCCGAGGCCACCACCGGTGAACTCGTCGCCGCCGATCGCGGACCAGCCCTGCTTCAGCGCGGACTGCACGCCCTCGCCGGCGACCTGCGCGGCGCCGGCCACCGGACCGGCCGCGGCCGTTCCGGAGCCGGAGGCCGCATCCGCGCCCGAACCGGAGTCCTCGTTCCCGGAGGAGGAACCCTGTTCGGCGGCCGCCGCCTGCTGGGCCTTGCGGCGCTCGGCCGCCTTCTCGGCCGCGACGGCGCTGCCGATCTGGTCCGTGGCCCCCTGCGTGACCTCGGACAGTGTGCGTGCACCGGCCTCGCCGTTGGACACACTCGACGCGACCTGGCTGATGTCCGAGGACGCGCGCCGAGACCCGTCGTTGGCCAGCGCCGTGTTCAGGTCCGGGGCCTCCGAGCCGGGCTGCAGCGTCGTGAAGACCAGCGCGGCGGCCAGGATCGCGGCGCCGCCGATGCCCAGCGGGGCGAACCGGCGCACCGACGACCGCTGGGTCGCCACCTCACGGTCGACCTCGACGACGGACTCGTCGGCCTGGGGAGCCGCCGCGTCCTGGGGAGCCGCCGCGTCGTGGGTGCCCTCGGAGGGATCCGTTTCGTGCGGGAGTTCCTCGGGTAACCGGTGGGAACCGGTCCCGAGGGACCGCTGGACGGGCAGGTGATCGGCACTGTCGGTGGCGGTCTCCGGAACGTCGGCGATCACGCCGGTCCCGAGGTCGGAGTCGGGGAGAACGGCGTGGTGTCGACCCGTGTGCACAGTGGGGGAGCTGTGCTCTGCGGTGACTCGTTCGATCAGCTCTCGGGGGTCGAGCTGATCCACCGCAGCGGAACTCTTCCGTCGCATGGGGCGGGACTCTATGGAGAGTTACGTTCGGTCACCACCCAAACTGAGAAGGATGGTTGCTTCCCCGCGCCGACAGGTAGCCCTGGCGCGCTCAGCGAGCGTGACCCGTGGCGTGGCGCAAAGATCTACTCTGAATGGACCAACAGGCTTCTCAGGCAGGGCCGAACGGAGCAACTCGTCCGTGTCCGTCGCACCGTTAGCCGATTGTTACCGTCCTCCGGTAGCGCCAGAGTGTGTCGGATGACGCCCTCCGTTCCCCAGGGGGTTCGTTCGTGACCGACGTCCTGCTCCCGTCACTCCGGACGCACACCCGCCCGCACACCGTGCTGCTCGCGCTCCCGCCATCGGCCACCTCGGTGTCCGTCCAGCGCAGCCTGCGCCAGGAACTCGGGTCCGACGGCGTCGCCGTCGTCCCCGTCGCCGACGGCATCGGCCTGCTCGACGGCATCCGCTCCGCCGCGGCCGCGCTGGTCGTCCTCGACATGGAGCTGCCCGGCCCCGACCCCGGCGTGGTGCTCGGCGCGTTGCACAACGAGGCCCCGCAGACCCCGGTCGTCGCGATCACCTCCCGCGAGCGCCGCGGCGCCCTTATCGGGCTGCTGCGCGGCGACCGCGACGACTTCCTGCTGCGCCCCTTCATGGTCGACGAGCTGACCGCGCGGATCCGGCTGCGACTGCGCGCCGGCGCGGGTCTCCCGGAGCCGATGGTGCTCAGCCACGGCGGGCTCGCGGTGGAGGTCGACCACGGCGAGGTCTCCGTCGACGGCCAACCGATCGCGCTCTCGCCGACCGAGTACTCGCTGCTGCTCGCGCTGCTCTCCCACCCCGGCGAGGTCGTCTCGCACGAGGACCTCGCCGGGCAGGCGTGGGCGGAGCCGGTGTCGGCGAACCTGGTGCAGGTCTACATCTCCTATTTGCGCCGCAAGATCGGGCCGGAACGGATCCGCACCGTACGCGGAGCGGGATACCAGCTCGAGGGATGACGTCGTATTCCCCGACCATCGAACCCGCAGGTCAGGGCTGCGTCACCCGCACGGGTGACGAATTGTGGACAGGACGACTCCGTCGGATAACTGTTCGGTGGTCATCGCCGCTCGGCCGGTGCCGAATCACTTGTACCCGTGCTATCCACGCCCCAGCCGGTCGGACATCTCGGCCCGGGCGGCAGAGGAGGAGGGGACCATGTCCACATTTTTCTGGATCATCGGGATCATCATCGGCGGCCTGATCATCGGCGTGATCGGGAAGCTGATCCTGCCCGGCAAGCAGGCCATCCCGATGTGGCTGACGATCGTCGCCGGCATCGTCGGCGTCGTCATAGGCACGCTGCTGGCCCAGGCCTTCGGCCTCGGGACCGCCGGAGTCTGGAACCTCTGGGAGATCGTCCTGCAGATCGTCGTCGGAGTCGTCGCGGTCGCCCTGGCCGCCGCGCTCTACCCGAGGATGGTCACCGCCAAGCACTAGGCGACACCCGCACCCGGCCCGGTCCCGCGTCTCGCGGGTCCGGGCCGTGGTGTGTCACGGGTGGGGACCGGCGCGCGGGCCTCAGCCCGCGAACGCGGTCGCGGCGGCGATCAACGCGTCGTTCTCCTCGGGGTGGCTGATCGTCACCCGCACGCCGTCCGGGTGGAACGGCCGCACGATGACCTTGTGCTCCGCGCAGTGCGTCGCGAACGCCGTGGTCCGCTCGCCGAGGGGGAGCCAGACGAAGTTCGACTCGCTGACCGGCACCGTGAACCCGGCCGCCAGCAGCGCGTCCCGCACCCGGCCCCGTTCGGCGATCACCTTCACGCAGTCGGCCAGGATCTCCTCGTGGTTCTCGAGCGCCGCGATGGCGCCGGCCTGGCCCACCGAGCTGATGCTGAACGGCGGGCACACCTTGCGCAGCGCCGCCGCGAGCTCGGGTGAGGTGAGCGCGTAGCCGACCCGCAGCCCGGCCATCCGGTAGGCCTTGGAGAACGTGCGCAGGACCACCAGGTTCGGGTGGACGTCGAGCAGCGGACGCCCGTGGGCGGCGTCCGGGTCGGTGACGAACTCGGCGTAGGCCTCGTCCAGGGCGACCACGACGTCGGGACCGACCGCGCCCAGGAACCGCTCGAACTCCGCCCGGCGCACCGCGGGCCCGGTGGGGTTGTTCGGGCTGCAGATGAAGATCAGCCGGGTCCGCTCGGTGACCGCGGCGGCCATCGCGTCCAGGTCGTGGCGGTACTCGTCGTCGAGCGGCACCGTCACGACGTCCGCGCCGCCGATCTGGGTGACGATCGGGTACGCCTCGAACGAGCGCCAGGCGAACACCACCTCGTCGCCCGGGCCGAGGCAGCTGAGCTGCACGAGCTGCTGGCACAGGGTCACCGAGCCGCACCCGACCGCGATCCGCTCCGGGGCGAGGTCGTGGAACTCGGCGATCCGGTCGGTGAGCTCGACCACACCGAGATCGGGGTAGCGGTTCCCGTCGGCGGCGGCACGGGCGATCGCGGCGAGCACGGCGGGCGCGGGCGGGTCGGCGACCTCGTTGCTGGCCAGCTTGATCAGCCCGGGGACGGAGCGGCCGGGAACGTAGGCCGGGAGGGTGTCCAGATCGGGGCGGATCAGAGTCATGTAGGTCACGGTAACCGCAGGGGGATGACCCGGGTCCGGGCACTCTGGGAGGCTCTGGCGCATGACCGAGATCCGCACCGAGACCGTGCCGCTGGTGGACGGCAGCGAGCTGCGCCTGACGATCGCCGAGCCGGAGGGGCCGGTCCGCGGTGGTGTGGTGGTGCTGCACGAGGCCCGCGGGGTCACCGACTCGGTCCGTGGCCTGGTCTCCGGGATCGCTGGGGACGGCTGGCTCACCGTGGCCCCGCACCTCTACCACCGCGACGGCGCCGACGAGATGGGCGAGGAGACCGACGACGCCCAGGTCGCGGACCAGGTCGGGCGCTTGGACTACGAGCAGGTCATGAGCGACTGCGACACCGCGTTCGGCTGGCTGGCCGACCACGAGGTGCCCAGCGACCGGATGGGCGTGCTGGGCTTCGACCTCGGCGGCACCGTCGCGCTCCTGGTCGCGGCGAACCGCACACTGGGCGCCGCCGTCACGGTGGCCGGCGGGGGGATCGAGAAGGCGCCGGCGGGCAGCGTCCCGGCGCTTGTCGACGCCGCGCCGGAGCTGACCTGCCCGTGGCTGGGCATCTACTCCGAGGCCGCCGACCCGGCCGCCGTGGAGAAGCTGCGCACGGCCGCGGCCGGGTCCGGGGTGGCCACGAACCTGATCGTCTATCCGAGCACCGGCTACCGCTTCGACGACGACCAGGAGTCCGCCGCCGACGCCTGGCAGCGCACCCTGAACTGGTTCGACTCGCACCTGCGCTGACGCGCCCGTGCGCGGATATCGCCGCC